>NZ_QOZT01000038.1:0-33357 GCF_003345135.1 Acidovorax sp. BoFeN1 | reverse complement strand
CCACACCCCGCCCGAGGCAGCCCGCCCCACGCTGCCGAAATACGTCCAGGCGGTGCAATACACGGCCAGCGAAAGCGCGTAGGTCCAGGGGTTGGCGATGACCGAGCGCCCCGCTTGCGCACGGCGATCGGCCCAGTAGGCCACGGCAAACAGCAGCAGCAGATAGGCGAACGACGAGGCAATGACCAGTGCGGGCGTGAGCATGCCTAATCCTGCAGCGATGCAGACGGTGGGGGCACCGCTGCCACGCGGTCGTCAGGGCGGTCATCGGGGTGTTCGTCGCTGCGGTCGCCCAGGCGGTTATCGGGCCGCTCCATCAGCCAGGCCAGTGCGGCAATCAGCCCGCCCCACAGCAAGAACAGGGCCGCCGGGAACAAGGGAATGCCCCACACGGTGGCATCACGGTCCCACAGGCCGAGCAGCGGAAAGTTGAACAGTACCCAGCCGCCGACAAACAGGGCAACCAGGCGTTGGGAGCCGAGTCCTTTGAGCACAGCAGTCTCCTGGCGGGGAGTCTGGATGCCCCCCTGTTGTCCATTGTGCGCCCGGCACTTACCTCGATCTTACGTACCGGGCAGTGCAGTCAGGCCTTGACCTTGGGCTTGGCCCTGGCGGCCGCCCCATGCGCCTGGCGCGAAAGCGCGAAATCCAGAAAAAACTTGCACCAGATGGTGCTACCCGCCATGGCGGTCCAGGTGTTGTAGTCGAGCTGGCCCAGTGCCACGCTGACGATCACCACCGCTGCCACCACACCAGCGATGAGGTTGATGACCATCGCATAGGGGGCGTATTTTTCAGGGTTGGGCGGTGACTCACCGCGCCTGATGGCGACCTCGGAAAAATCACGCTTGACCACGATACGCCACGCCCGGCGGAACCAGAAGAACGCCATCGGAAACAACGCGAGATACAAAATCCAGGTCAATGCGACGCTGACATCAAAAACCATGCAGAGCTCCCAGCTTCGGGGGCAACGCACAGCGCGCAGGCTCCCCGGAGAATTCAATTAAAAAGGCCCTGCCAGCGCAGCCGGCAGGGCCTCCATTGTCACTGCCGCAGCGCCAGAGCACCACGGCACAGGGGGTTTACCCCCTGACAGACGTCTCAGTGAGCACCCGTCACCAGCTTGGAGCCGCGCGGGACGCGCACCGACTCCACCATGGCCTGGATGTGCTCTGGTGGCTCTTTGGTGAACTTGTCCACCAGGAAGGCGACCCCGAAGTTCACCAGGGCACCGGCCGCACCAATCGCTTCAGGCGTGATGCCGAAGAAGCTGTTGGCGCCGCCAATGAGACCCAGATATTCCGTGCCCTTGATGAAGAAGATGCCCTTGTGTGCGAACACATAGAACAGGGTGAAGAACAGGCCTGCCAGCATGCCGGCCATGGCGCCTTCCTTGTTCATCTTCTTGCTGAAAATACCCATCATGATGGCGGGGAACAGCGAGCTGGCGGCAATACCGAAGGCCAGGGCCACGGTACCGGCCGCAAAGCCTGGCGGGTTCAAGCCCAGATAACCAGCCACCACAATGGCCACGGCCATCGACACCTTGCCCGCCAGCAGCTCGTTCTTCTCGCTGATGTTGGGGTTGAAGACGCCCTTGACCAGGTCATGCGACACGGCAGACGAAATAGCCATCAGCAGACCCGCAGCCGTCGACAGAGCAGCTGCCAGACCACCAGCCGCCACCAGCGCGATCACCCAGTTGGGCAGCAGCGCGATTTCGGGGTTGGCCATCACGATGATGTCGGCATTCACGTCGAGCTCATTGCCCTTCCAGCCGGCAGCCTCTGCCTTGCCCTTGGCCACTTCGTTCTTGGTCTTGTCGTTGTAGTACTGGATGCGGCCGTCACCGTTCTTGTCGGTGAACTTCAGCAAGCCGGTCTTTTCCCAACGCTTCATCCAGTCTGGACGCTCTTCGTTCTTGAGCGAAGCTTCAGGGGCATACAGGTCGCCACCGGTCTTGACGGCGGTGTTGACGGTGGCATGCAGGTTCAGCTTGGCCATGGCAGCCACAGCAGGCGCCGTGGTGTACAGGATGGCGATGAAGATCAGGGCCCAGCCAGCCGAGCTGCGAGCGTCCTTCACCGAAGGCACGGTAAAGAATCTCATGATGACGTGCGGCAAGCCAGCGGTACCAATCATCAGCGACATCGTGTACATGAACATGTTGAGCATGCTGCCGGGCCATTGCGTGGTGTACTTGCCAAAGCCCAGGTCAGTGACCACGGAATCGAGCTTGGCCAGCAAAGTCATGTCGGTGCCAACATAGCTGCCACCCAGACCCAGCTGAGGGATCACGTTGCCCGTGAGCTGCAGCGAGATGAACACGGCAGGAACGGTGTAGGCCAGGATCAGCACGATGTACTGCGCAACCTGGGTGTAGGTGATGCCCTTCATGCCGCCGAACACGGCGTAGGCGAACACGATGGCCATACCGACGTAAATGCCGGTGTCGCTGGACACGCCCAGGAAGCGCGAGAAGGCAATGCCCACACCGGTCATCTGACCAATGATGTAGGTGAGCGACGCCACCAGCAGGCACATCACGGCAATGGTGCTGGCGCTCTTGGAGTAGAAGCGATCACCGATGAACTGCGGCACCGTGAACTTGCCGAACTTGCGCAGGTACGGAGCCAGCAGCATGGCCAGCAGCACGTAGCCGCCGGTCCAGCCCATCAGGAACAGGCCACCGCCATACCCCATGTTGGCGATCAGACCGGCCATGGATATGAAGGAAGCCGCGCTCATCCAGTCGGCGGCCGTGGCCATGCCGTTGGTGATGGGGTGCACGCTGCCACCGGCCGCGTAGAACTCGCTGGTGGAACCCGCGCGGGCCCACACTGCGATGCCGATGTAGAGCGCGAAGCTCAGACCGACAAAGATATAGATGGTTGTTTGAAGATCCATGATTTCAGCCCTCAGTCTTCATGCACGTCGAACTGACGATCGATGTCGCCCATCTTCTTCGCGTAATAAAAAATCAGCGCAATGAAGATGTAGATAGAGCCCTGGTGAGCAAACCAGAACCCGAGCGGATAACCGCCCAACTTGATGTTATTGAGCACGTCGACAAACAGGATCCCCGCGCCGAACGACACCACAAACCAGACGATCAGAATCTTGGTTAGCAGGCCGAGCGTGGCTTTCCAGTAGGCGTGACTGCTTTTGTCTTCCTTCATGAATTCCCCTCGTGTATGAGTACAGAACACAGCACCTAGGCACTGCCCCCGCGCATTCCGCAGGCTGGGCCATCGGATTGCGTAAGCGACTGTGTCCACGCTTGCTTACAGCTAACTGATGAAAACGCCCAAATTGCCGTGCGAAGGACGACTCAAGGGAAAACACCGATCAGAGATGTTGCGTGCATCTGAAACGGCCTAGTGAAAGTCCCAATGGCATAAAAAGGGGATGCGGAAACACTCTGTCACCAATTCACTTCTCGCTGAAAGATTGCGCCCCACACCCCATGGCAGATGTTCCCTCCAACCTGACCGCCGCCATTTACGCCAAGACCGCCCAGGGCCAACAAGAAATACAGTCCCGCTCGC
The DNA here is from genome assembly GCF_003345135.1 of Acidovorax sp. BoFeN1. Lineage (NCBI taxonomy): Bacteria > Pseudomonadati > Pseudomonadota > Betaproteobacteria > Burkholderiales > Comamonadaceae > Acidovorax > Acidovorax sp. BoFeN1. The sequence goes on along the minus strand of NZ_QOZT01000038.1, from coordinate 29,806 downwards.
TGGGGCTGACACCTCTTGCACGGCGCATTCTGGTGCTGGTGGACGGCAAGCGCAGCGGCCAGGACCTGAGTACCTTTGCTCCCGGCGGCGAGATCAGCGCCCAGCTCACCGAATTGCTCAGCCGTGACTGCATCGAGGCGGTGGGCGTGGCGCAGCCAGCCGCCAGCCCTGCGACTGCCCCCGCCAAACCGCACGCCCCCGACGAGATTGACCTTTCGGGCCTGCCCCCCGCCGAATCGCGCAGCGCCAAAGAGCTGGACATGGCGCGCAATTTCATGACCAACACGGTCAACAACATCTTTGGCCACCACAACCGCATTTCGCTGTTAGAAGCCATCCACGGCTGCAAAAGCAGCAGCGAGTTGCGCCACGTTTATGTGGCCTGGGCCCAGGCGCTCGAAACCAATGCCACCGGCAAGAAGCGCCTGCCCGAGTTGCGCGAAAAGCTGTTCGCGGTGCTTTGATTTCTTATCCCAATTGCGCGTACGCCGTGTCGGTCGGAGGTGCGGTGCGTTGGGGAATGTTTGCGCTGTGCCGTCCCACTGCCGCAGCGCAGCCAGCAGGCGCACGCCTGCTGCCATACTGGAGCCGAGGCGGATTTAATTTTTGCACAAATGAGGCGCTAGTGCCCGTATAGAAAGCGTCTAATGCTATTTATTTAATAGCAATAGCCTCCACGCTTCAGGCGAACGGCAGTTCATGCACGCACCACGCCATCACGCCGTCACTCCAATGCGGGCCCCAAACGGCAACGGCCGCAAGGCCGTGGTGCAAACGTGATGTTCGGCGGTGCGCGCTCTGTAGCCTGCACCGCCCCCGCGTATTGTGAGGGGGCGGCGGGCAGCAGAGCCGCGTTCAGCAGCCCATGGGACGGTTGGGGCGCATGGGCACGATGCCCGTCACACGCAGCGTGGCAGCAGAGCCATCGGTGGCGGTGAGCGTCTTGCCTGTCAGACGCACCTGGTCACTCTCGCGCACCACCGCAGTGTCGGTGTCGTCGCTGCTGGCGTATTCCTTGCCGTCAAAAGTCAGGAACGCCTGGTAGAGCTTGGTCACATCGGGACGGTAGCGAATGTCGCCAAACGCGGTGGCGGAAGAGCCCACCTTGTTGGCACCGTCAAAGCGGAAAGCGCACAGCTCTGGCACCGAGCCAATGGGGTTTTGTTTGCTCACATCGGTGAGGTTGAGCGCACCGTTGCCGTACACGCCATTGAGGCCGCTGACGGTGGCGTTGGTCACCGTCAGCACACCTGGCTCGTTGCTGGGGGTTGGGTCGTCGTCATTGCCGCCACCGCAGGCGACCAGCAGAACAGAGGCGGCCGCAATGGCGGCACAGGTCTTGAGAAGATGGAAAGCGTTCATGGTCATGGGCGTCCGTAGCTGTGGATGGAAAGTGGGGAGCCGATCCCCTGCAACCCATCGTAGGAAGCCCACCCCGCGCGGCGCGTGCGCCATGTTCCGGGCTGTGCGTAGGACAGGGGCCGACAGCTGCGTATGCGCACCACCGGGCTGGCACCCCGCCCCTCCCTTCAGGCGCGCGGGCCATCACACTGCAAGGGCACCTCAGCGCGCCAGCACCGCCGCCAGCGCCTTGCCTGTATGGGTGCCTGCCGCCACCACGTCTTCAGGTGTGGCTGCGGCCACGATGCGCCCGCCTGCGTTGCCGCCCTCGGGGCCCAGGTCCAAAATCCAGTCGGCCTCGGCGATCACATCCAGGTCGTGCTCGATCACGATCACGCTGTGACCACCATCGACCAAGCGGTGCAGCACGCGGATGAGCTTGTCCACATCGGCCATGTGCAGGCCCACGGTGGGCTCGTCCAGCACATACAGCGTGTGCGGCGCCTTCTGGCCCCGGCGGCCGACCTCGTCTCGCACCTTGGTCAGCTCGGTCACGAGCTTGATGCGCTGCGCCTCGCCGCCGCTCAGGGTCGGCGAGGGCTGGCCCAACGTGAGGTAGCCCAGGCCCACGTCCTGCAAGAGCTGCAGCGGGTGCGCAATGCTGGGCATGGTGGCAAAGAAGCCCACGGCCTCGTCCACTTCCATCTGCAGCACATCGCCAATGCTCTTGCCGCGCCAGGTGACGGCCAGTGTTTCGGGGTTGAAGCGCGCGCCGTGGCAGGTTTCGCAGGGCACCTTCACGTCGGGCAGAAAACTCATCTCGATGGTGCGCACGCCCGCACCTTCGCAACCGGGGCAGCGGCCTTCGCCGGTGTTGAAGCTGAAGCGCCCGGCCGCGTAGCCGCGTGCCTTGGCCTCCAGCGTCTCGGCAAACAGCTTGCGGATGGTGTCCCAGAAGCCGATGTAAGTTGCGGGGCACGAACGCGGCGTTTTGCCGATCGGCGTCTGGTCCACTTCGAGCACGCGGTCGATGCTCTCGAAACCCGAAAGCCCCGTGCAGCCCACCAGCGGCGGCGCCTTGCCCTCATCCATGGCGTCACGGCCCGCTTTGGTGGAGCGCTGCTGCACCCAGGCCTGCACATTGGCCAGCAGCACATCGCGCGCCAGGGTGGACTTGCCCGACCCGCTCACGCCCGTCACCGCCACCAGGCGGTGCAACGGCACGGTGGCGGTCACGTTCTGCAGGTTGTGCAACTGCGCGCCGTGCACCGTGAGCCAGCGCATCGCTGCGCGTTCCTTGGCTTCGGTCAATGCGTCAGCCGCCAGCGATGCGGCCTGTGCCGCGCGCTTTTTCGCGGCGGCGCTTTGCCGACCGGTGGGCGCTGCCGACTCGGCTTGGGCAAAGGCCGCCGTGGCCTCGGCACTCACCGCGCTGGGCGCCATGCTGCGGCGCAATTGAAGCGGGTGCTTCATGGCGTGCAGCAGGTAGCGGCCGGTTTGCGAATCTTCTGCGGCCGTGATGTCGGCCACGCTGCCCTGCGCCACCAGGCGTCCGCCGCGTTTGCCCGCGCTGGGGCCAATGTCGATGATGTGGTCGGCGCGGCGGATGGTGTCTTCGTCGTGCTCCACCACCACCAGCGTGTTGCCCTTGTCGCCCAGCTTGTGCAGGGCGTTGAGCAAAATCTGGTTGTCGCGCGCATGCAGGCCGATGGTGGGCTCGTCGAGCACGTAGCACACGCCCTGCAGGTTGCTGCCCAGCTGCGCGGCCAGGCGGATGCGCTGGGCCTCGCCACCGCTGAGCGTGGGCGCCCCCCGGTCCAGCGTGAGGTAGCCCAGGCCCACTTCCTCCAAAAATTCGAGGCGGCTCTGGATCTCGGGCACGAGGTCGCGGGCGATGTCGCTTTCACGTTGAGTCATGCGCTGGGGCATGTCGTCCGCTCCGCGCAGGGTCTCGATCCAGCGGCGCACGTCCGTCACCGACAGCGCGGCGATATCGGTGATGCCGACGCCGGCAAACTTCACGGCGCGGGCCGTGTCGTTCAGGCGCGTGCCCCGGCACGTGGGGCAAGCAGTGTCGGCCAGGTCTTCCACCTCGGGCTCGGCAAAGGTCTGCTCGCGGCCTTTTTCCCTTCCTTTTTCATTGCTGTCCTGCACCGAGTCGTCAAACACCTTGCGCTGGTCGCGGGTGAGCTTGACGCCGGTGCCCACGCAGTCGGGGCACCAGCCATGTTTGCTGTTGTAGCTGAACAGACGCGGGTCCAGCTCGGCATAGCTGGTGGCGCACACCGGGCAGGCACGCTTGGTGGAGAAAGCCTGCAGATGCCCAATGCCTGCCGTGGGCAAGCCGCCTTCCATGGCCGCAGCCAGCGTGCCAATGCTGCTGAGCACATGCACCACGCCTTTGCCGTGGGTGAGGGCGTCGGCCAGCGCAGTGCGCAGCGCGGTCTCGTTCTCTGGCGACACATCCAGGCTGGCCACGGGCAGCTCGATGGTGTGCTCCTTGAAGCGGTCGATGCGAGGGAAGTTGGTGGTGGGCAAAAAGTTGCCGTCCACGCGCAGATGCGTAAAGCCGCGCGGGCGCGCCCAGTCGGCCAGCTCGGTGTACACGCCCTTGCGGTTCATCACCAGCGGCGCAAGCAGCCCGATGTGCTGGCCGCGGAACTGCGTGAGCAGCTGGGCGGCGATGCTCTCGGGCGTTTGCGGCTGCACCGCCGCACCGTCTTTCACGCAATGCTGCGTGCCCAGCTTGACGTACAGCAGACGCAAAAAGTGCCACACCTCGGTGGTCGTACCCACGGTGGACTTGCGCCCGCCGCGCGAGAGGCGCTGCTCGATGGCCACGGTGGGCGGGATGCCGTACACCGCATCCACCTCGGGCCGGCCTGCGGGCTGCACGATGGATCGCGCGTAGGCGTTGAGCGATTCAAGGTAACGGCGCTGGCCTTCGTTGAACAAAATGTCGAACGCGAGCGTGGACTTGCCCGAGCCGCTGACGCCCGTCACCACATTGAACTTGCCACGCGGAATGTCCACGCTCAGGTTTTGGAGGTTGTGTTCCTTCGCGTTGACGATTTGTATAGCGTTTTTGGCCTCTAGCGCTTTACCATCAAGCGCCACTAGCTCTTTTTTTCGTAGCACGGCGGCTTTTTCGTGTGCCGAATGGCCACCGATGCCCAGCGTGAGTTCATAGTCGCGCAGCGCCTGTCCGGTGTGCGAGGTGGCGTGCTGGCGCACATCCTCCGGCGTACCTTCGGCCACGATGAGGCCGCCCGCATAACCCCCCTCGGGTCCCAGGTCGATGAGCCAGTCGCTCGCGCGGATCACATCAAGGTTGTGCTCGATGACGATGAGCGAGTGCCCTGCGTCGATGAGCTTGCGCAGCGCGCGCATCAACTTGGCAATGTCGTCAAAGTGCAGGCCGGTGGTGGGCTCGTCAAACAAGAACAGCGTGCCTTTGCGGGCGACGGACTGGCGCGATTTGGATGCGCTGCGCGCGGCCTCAGCCAGAAAGCCTGCAAGCTTGAGGCGCTGCGCCTCGCCACCTGACAGCGTGGGCACGGGCTGGCCCAGCGCCACATATTCGAGCCCCACATCCACGATGGGCTGCAGCGCACGGATCACATCGCGGTCATTGGCAAACAGGTCGGCCGCCTCGGCCACCGTGAGGGCCAGCACATCGGCCACGTTCAACACCCGGCCGCCGCGCTCGATGGTGACTTCCAGAATCTCGGGGCGGTAGCGCTTGCCATCGCAATCGGGGCAACGCAGGTACACGTCCGACAAAAACTGCATCTCCACATGCTCGAAGCCCGAGCCGCCGCAGGTGGGGCAGCGCCCGTCGCCGCTGTTGAAGCTGAACTTGCTGGCGGTGTAGCTGCGCTGGCGCGACAGCGGCGCCACGGCATACAGCTCGCGAATGCCGTCCCACGCGCCCACATAGCTCACGGGGTTGGAGCGTGCCGTCTTGCCGATGGGTGACTGGTCTACAAACACCACGTCCGACAAATGGTCGGCACCCAGCATGCGGTCGTGCGCGCCCGGCGCATCGGTGGCCTTGCCAAAGTGGCGCAGCAGTGCGGGGGCCAGTACGTCCTGGATCAGGCTCGACTTGCCCGAGCCACTGACACCGGTCACGGTGACCAGGCGCTGCAGCGGGAACTCCACCGACACGTTCTGCAGGTTGTGCTCGCGTGCGCCCTCCAGAATGAGGCGAGGCGTCGATTCCGTCACCATGCGCTTGAACCCAAAACCCACGTGCTTGCGCCCACCCAAGTAGGCGCCGGTCAGCGTGTCGGCGTTGCGCAAATCGGCCGTGGTGCCGTCAAACACGATCTGCCCGCCCAGGCGGCCGGGGCCGGGGCCCATGTCGATCATGCGGTCAGCCGCCAGCATCACGGCCGGGTCGTGCTCCACCACCACCAGCGTGTTGCCCGCGTCGCGCAGGCGCAGCATGGCCTCGGTGATGCGGTGCATGTCGCGCGGGTGCAGGCCGATACTGGGCTCGTCGAGCACGAACAGCGTGTTGACCAGGCTGGTGCCCAGCGCCGTGGTGAGGTTGATGCGCTGCACCTCGCCGCCGCTCAATGTGCGGCTTTGCCGGTCAAGCGTGAGGTAGCCAATGCCCACGTCGCACAGGTATCGGAGGCGGGTGGTGATTTCTTCGTGCAGCAGTCGAAGCGCTTGTGCTTCACCAGTTTTCGCTTGTGCTTCACCAGTTTTCGCTTGCGCGTCACCCTTGGCGTTGTCGCCCACCGGCAGCTGCATGCGCGCAAAGAACTGGCGCAGGCGGTCGATGGGCAGCAGCATCAGGTCGTGCAAGCACAGGCCTGGCAGCGCTTCGAGCTGCTCGCGCGACCATTGCACGCCCTCGGGCATGAAGCGCTTGCCGGGCTCCAGCGCGGCATCGGCATCTTCCTTGCGGCCAATGCGCCACAGCAGACTTTCGGTCTTCAGCCGCGCGCCCGCGCAGGTGGGGCATGGCGTGTAGCTGCGGTACTTGGACAAGAGCACGCGGATGTGCATCTTGTAGGCCTTGCTTTCCAGGTACTCAAAAAAACGCTTGATGCCGTACCACTGCTGGTTCCACTTGCCGTTCCAGTTGGGCGAGCCGTTGATGACCCACTTTTTGTGCTCGTCGGTCAGCTTGTTCCAGGGCGTGTCGCGCGGGATGCCCGCGGCCTCGGCGTGGCGCATGAGGTCGTCCTGCGCCTCTTTCCACGCGGGGGTCTGAATGGTCTTGACGGCGCCTGCGCGCAGCGTGAGCTTGTCGTTGGGGATGACGAGGCCGTAGTCCACCCCGATCACGCGGCCAAAGCCCCGGCAGCTGTCGCACGCGCCCACGGCGGAGTTGAACGAGAAGGCCGACGGAATGGGGTCGCTGTAGCGCAGGTCGCTGTCGGGGCAGTGCAGGCCGGTGGAGAAGCGCCACAGCTCGGGCTCGCCCTCCTCCATCAACCGGTAGACATTCAAACGCCCCGAGCCGCGCTTGAGCGCCACCTCAATGGCCTCGATCGCGCGCGCCTTCTCGGCATTGCCCAAACGGAAGCGGTCGGCCACCACATCGAGCACCTTGCGCGGCCCGGTGGGCGTGCCCACTTCGCGCTCGGCCTGCACCTTGGTAAAGCCGCTGGCTGACAGCCATTGCTCGACCTGCTCTGCGCTGGTGTTGGCGGGGAGTTCGACCGGGAAGGTCAGCACGATGCGCGGGTTGACCTCGGCCCCCACGCTCCCCACTGCGTGTGGTTCGCCGCCCCCCAGGGGGGCGCTCGCCGCCTTGGGGCGGCCCGGCGCCGGCTCGATGCCGCAGCGCTGCTGCAGCTCCGCATAAATGGTCTCCGGCGTGTCGTGCCGCACGGGCTGTGCCGTCTGCCTGTCAAACAACTGGCCCGCCCGGGCGAACAGCAGCTTCAGATGGTCGTTCAGCTCCGTCATCGTGCCCACCGTGGAGCGGCTGGAGCGCACGGGGTTGGTCTGGTCGATGGCAATGGCCGGGGGCACGCCCTCGACCTTGTCCACGGCAGGTTTGTCCATGCGGTCCAGAAACTGGCGCGCATAGGCGCTGAAGGTTTCCACGTAGCGGCGCTGGCCTTCGGCATACAGCGTGTCAAAAACCAGGCTCGACTTGCCCGAGCCACTGGGGCCCGTGACCACCGTGAGTTCACCGGTGCGGATGTCCAGATCCAGGTTCTTGAGGTTGTGCTGGCGTGCGCCGCGGATTCGGATCAGTCCCTGGGTCATGGAAGCAGTCTTTCGGGTGTGAGGCGGAACATTCTAGGGACCAACCGCGGCGGGCGCGCAACACGGCGCAGTATCCCCGGCACCGCTGTGGTGCTTATGCTGCATTGCGGCATTCCACAGGGCACGGTGACGGTCAAAAGATGGCCTTAAGGCCGGTTCACCGTATAGACTGAAAATCAACTTGGAGAGGGGACTCCGATGAATCAATGGACCAAGCTCTGCGCCAGTGCTGCACTGGCCACACTGATCTGCACCAGCCACGCACAGATCCTGATCGGACAGACCGCCGGATATTCCGGCCAGGTCGCGGCGGGCGTCAAGGAAACTGCGGACGGTGCAATGCTGTACCTCGACGCGGTCAACGCGAAGGGTGGCGTGAACGGACAGAAAATTGAACTCGTCTCGCTGGACGACAAGTTCGACCCCAAACTCGCCGGTGAAAACGCCCGCAAGCTGATTGAAGAGCAAAACGTGCTCGCAATGTTTCTGACCCGCGGCACCCCTCACACAGAAGCCATGATCCCGCTGCTGGAGAAGAACGGCGTGGCGCTCATCGGCCCATCCACCGGCGCCATGGTGCTGCACCAGCCCGTGCGCAAATACATCTTCAACGTGCGCGCCACCTATCAGCGCGAGGCGGAAAAGGCCATGACCCACCTGGCATCCATGGGTATGACACGCATCGCGGTGGTGTATTCCGACGACAGTTTTGGTGCAGACGGCATCATCGGCGCCCAAAAAGGCCTGACCGCCAGCAAGCTCAACCCGGTTGTGCTGGAGAAGTTCAACCGTACCAAACCCGACTTTGCTCCCATTGCAGTCAAACTGGCCAGCGCCAACGCCCAGGCGATGCTGATGCTGGCATCGGGCGCGGCGGTGGTGGATGCCGGCAATGCGTTTCGGGCAGCCGGGTCGGCCGCACAGATCGTCACGCTCTCCAACAATGCCTCCACAGGGTTCATCAAGAGCCTGGGCGCCAATGCGCGAGGGATGATCGTGACCCAGGTCTCCCCCAACGAACGTGCCATGACCTACGCCATGGTGAAGGAAGCACTCGACCTGGCCAAAGCCAAGGGTCTCAGTGAGGTCAGCCCAGCCATGCTGGAAGGGTTTGCTGCCGCCAAAGTGCTGGTTGAAGGCCTCAAGCGCGCGGGCCCCAAGCCCACCCGGGAAAAAGTCCACGCCGCGCTGGAGAGCCTGCGCAAGTTTGACCTCGGTGGCCTTGAAATCAGCTACGGGCCCGACGACCATTCCGGGCTGGATTTTGCCGATCTCGCCATCATTGGCACAGACGGCAGGTTCCGCCGCTAACCGCACGGGGGGGGCTCATCTGCCCTTCAGGTATGAGTTGCTGAGGAAGCACAAAGGCCGCACGCATGCGACCTTTGCGTTTCCTCATTACCTGGTTCTGCTCTCCGGCCTAAACTCGGACCACTGGATAGATAGGTACACGCATGAAAAAATGGAAACCCTTGTTGGCAGCTTGCGCACTGGCGGCAGGATTGGCTGGCCACAGCATGGCGCAGATCATCGTTGGACAAACTGTGGGCGTCACGGGCTCTGCGGCCATCACCGTCAAAGAATCCATGCAGGGTGCGTCGCTGTACCTGGATTTTGTGAACGCCCAAGGAGGCGTGGGTGGCCAGAAAATTGAACTGGTGGTGCTGGACGACAAGTTCGATACCAAGCTGACGCTGGAAAACGCCCGCACCCTCATCGAGAAACACGGCGCCATTGCGCTCTTCATGACACGGGGAACCCCACACACCCAGGGCATCGTGCCGCTGCTCGACGAAGCCGGCGTGGTGCTGGTGGGCCCATCCACCGGCGCAATGGCATTGCACAAGCCGGTGAGCCGCCACGTCTTCAATGTTCGTGCGCCCTACCAGCTTGAGGTGGAAAAGGCCATCACCCACCTGAACACGCTGGGGGTTGAGCGCATCGGCGTCATCCACGTCGATGACAGCTTCGGGGCAGACGCCCTGAGCGGCGCCCTGAACGGGTTCAAGGCCCAGGGTACCCAGGCTCTTTTTATTGAGAAATTTGATCGCAGCAAGCCTGACTTCAGCGCCATTGCCCCACGTGCCGCCAAACAGGCGCCACAAGCTGTGATCTTCGTCGGCACGGGCGCTGCCGTGGTGGACGGCATCAAGGCCCTGCGCACGGCCGGTGTGTCTGGCCAGATCGTGACCTTGTCAAACAATGCCTCTGGCGGCTTCACCAAGGCCCTGGGAGAACAAGCGCGGGGCGTTGTGGTCACCCAGGTTTTCCCATCCGAGCGTTCCCTCAACTACCCCGTCATCAAGGAGGCCATGGGTCTGGCCAAGGCAAAGGGCATTGACGAACTGACGCCAGCCATGGTCGAGGGCTTCATCAACGCCAAGGTGCTGGTCGAAGGCCTGCGCCGGGCAAGTCCCAAGCCAGACCGCGCCCGCATGCTGGCGGCAATGGAGGGAATGCGAAAGTTCGACCTGGGCGGCCTGGAGTTGTCTTACAGCGCCACCGACCACAGTGGACTCGCGTTCACCGACCTGTCCATCGTGGGATCGGACGGGCGCTTCAAGCGCTGAAAAGCAACTAACCCAAGCGGCGATCACTGGGCTGGGGGTATCCGAGGTGATCTGGCCCGGGGAATGCGCTCATGACGCCCCGATGGTTGGTTTGACTCCGGCCAGGTTTGCTTTCTGGTCACGATGTCTTCAGAAGTCAGACGCAGCTGCAGAAATAGCTGCGTTCCTTTCGCTTTCGACTGGAGACTGCCCCTCTGCGCTCCGGTGAAAAATGGCCTCTTGAGCCACACAGGAAGCTGCCGTGACCCCCTGACCGCCATATTCCACCAACCAGCGCTCCGCTCGCTGCAGATACCCATCGACAACACAGCTCTGCGAGCAAGCGCACACCAATGAAAAAGGCCTTGCATCCAAAGATGCAAGGCCTTCACAGATTCCGTTTCGTCAGCTGGCCAAGCCAGCTGGCGATCAGGAATTAGAAGTTGTGGCGAACGCCCACAGCGAACGAGGAGAAATCCTTGCCAGACGCCTGGCCTGCAGCCAACGTGCCATTGAAGCCGTAGCCGTAAGTAGCATTGGCATCGTTGTTCACGCGAGTGTAGTAGGTGTAAACCTTGGTCCGCTTGCTCAGGTTGTAGTTGTAGCCCAGGGTGAATTGGGTGGCGGCCGAGTCAGCCCGATTGCTCCAGCTGTTCGCACGGCCCACATTCACGTGGAACTCGGACGCGCCGACGTTGTAGGCGCCAGCCAGACGGAAGTTGTTCCGCGAACCTGCCACGTTTTCGTCGTTGCGCTGGTAATAGCCGCCCACCACGAATTGGCCGAAGGTATACAGCGCGCGCAGACCCAGCTGCTTGTCGTCATCCACTTGGCTGTAGCCAGCACCCAGCGCCAAAGCGCCGAGGTTGTAGTTGGCAGCCAGGTCGTAGCCATTCTTGCCTCCAGTGGTCTGCTCGTGCAGGTTCACAGAAGCATCGATCGTCAGGCCTCCGAAGCTGGGCGAACGGTAGCCGATCTTGTTGGTGGTGCTCAGGCCATTGAACCAGACTGGGTCTTGGTAGAAGGCGTCAGAGGAGGAGCCCGTGTTATGGTTGTGCATGCTCACATAGTCAGCCGTAGCGTAGTACGACTCGGGCATGAAGTTACCCAAGCGGACCATACCGAAGCCGCCGGACAGGTTCACTTCGCTCTGGCGTGCGAAAGACATGCCGGTGGTGGGGTGGGTCCAGCCGGAACCCGTGCCGGTGTCCGAATTGAAACCGCTTTCCAGCTGGAAGCCAGCCTTCAGGCCACCGCCCAAGTCTTCCGTGCCCTTGAAGCCGAAGCGCGAAGAGTTGTTGAACATGCCGGTGGTGGACACATCGCCCAACTTCTGGCGTTCCACGGTGGTGTTCACACGGCCATACAGCGTTACGCTGCTCTGGGCCATTGCAGCGGTGGTGCCGGCAACAGCCAGGACAGCCAGGACAACGCGGGTCATTTTTTGCATGAGAACTCCTTTGAAACTAGTTGCCATCAATAGAAGAGGCGCACAGGTGGCTTCAGATTTTGACTGGGCCACCCAAAATGCTATGGGGCTTCGATCTTATTGCGCGTCACGTTTAAACGCACTATTTGCTGAAAGTTTGATGACACGAGTGATGCACTCCTGCAACACTCGTACTTGCGGCGGGGTGGCCACTGCCCAACGACGGCTCCTGGGCGCATGAACGGCAAACCGACAGAAGTGCTCCAGAATGGTGCAGAAAGCCCATTTTGCGAGCACATCGCGCTCTCACAGGTCGGCGGATGCACCGAACGATGGCAGTTGTTGATCAATCGTTGCCGTAGATGTCGACATCCTTGGTTTCACGAATGAACAAGGTGCCGATCACCGCCGTGACGCCCGCGATGATGATGGGATACCAGAGGCCGTTGTACATGTTGCCGGTCTGCGCCACGATGGCAAACGCCATGGTGGGGAGCAAGCCTCCAAACCAGCCATTGCCAATGTGATACGGCAAGCTCATGGATGTGTAGCGTATGCGCGTGGGGAACATTTCCACCAGCATGGCAGCAATGGGGCCATACACCATGGTCACCAGAATTACCAGGTAGGTCAGGATGACAACCAGCATCACCTTGTTCATCTTGGCGGGGTCGGCATGGGCGGGATAACCTTCGGCCTTCAACGTTTCGGCCACGGCCTTCTTGAACGCTGCGTCCTTGGCCCGGGCCTCGTCCGCCGGGATGCCCCTGGATGCATAGCTGGCGATGGTGGTTTCACCCACCTTGATCACGGCCGGCGTGCCCGCGGGGGCTGCTTCGTTGTCATAGCTCACCGACCTGGCGGCCAGCACCTGCTTGGCGACATCGCAAGAGCTGGTGAACTTCGCCGTGCCCGTGGGGTTGAACTGGAAGGAACACTCGGCGGGGTCGGCCAGCACCACCACCTTGTTCCTGGCCTGTGCGGCGGCCAGATCCGGATTGGCCGCCTCGGTCAGCGCCTTGAACGCGGGGAAATACGTCAAAACAGCCAGCACACAGCCCAGCATGATGATCGGCTTGCGCCCGATCCTGTCTGACAACGTGCCGAAGACCACGAAAAACGGTGTGCCGATCAGCAGTGCCGCGGCGATCAGCAGGTTGGCTGTGACGGCATCTACCTTGAGCTGCTGCGTCAGAAAGAACAGCGCATAGAACTGCCCGGTGTACCAGACCACGGCTTGGCCGGCGGTCAGGCCGATCAGGGCCAGGATCACGATCTTCAGGTTCTTCCACTGGCCAAAAGATTCGGACAGGGGCGCCCTGGATGTCTTGCCTTCGGCCTTCATTTTCTGAAAGGCGGGCGATTCCGACAACGACAGCCGGATCCACACCGAGACGCCCAGCAGCAGGATGGACACCAGAAACGGAATGCGCCAGCCCCAATCGCCAAATTCGGCTTCGCCCATGAGCGTGCGGGTGCCCAGAATCACCACCAACGACAGAAACAGGCCCAGCGTTGCCGTGGTCTGAATCCATGAGGTGTAGGCACCGCGTGCACCGTGCGGCGCATGTTCGGCCACGTAGGTGGCGGCGCCGCCATATTCACCGCCCAGCGCCAGGCCCTGCAGCATGCGCAGCGCAATCAGGACCACCGGCGCAGCCACGCCGATGCTGGCGTAGGTGGGCAGGATGCCCACGATGAAGGTGGACAAACCCATGATCAGGATAGTGACCAGAAAAGTGTATTTGCGCCCGATCATGTCGCCCAGCCGACCAAACACCAGTGCGCCAAAAGGCCGCACGATGAAGCCGGCGGCAAAGGCCAGCAGCGCAAAGATGAACGCCGACCCCGCATCCAGTCCGCTGAAGAACTGCTTGGCAATGATGGCGGCAAGCGAGCCATAAAGATAAAAGTCGTACCACTCGAACACGGTGCCGAGCGACGAAGCGAAGATCACATTCTTCTCTTGGGCAGACATGGGCCGCGGTGCGGGATGCTGGGTTGCCATGGTTGTCTCCTGTTCTTTTTTTATGTGAACTTGCAGGCACCGCAAGAATATTTTTGGGGCGACTATCCTTTGCGCCACTGACACCGCTCTGACGCATTTTTTTGCAGCAATTGCTGCAGAGCCTGCGCGAGTTTGCGCGAGTTCGCGCAGCGTCAACGGCTGTCTGTGCTCCGCATGTTTCAAGTCAATCAACACGCGGTAACAAATCAGCCCCACCGCCCTCTCACGGCCGCTGCGGCGCTCCTATCTCTGCAGCAATATCGCGGCAAAGCCCCGCGGCGTAAGCACTTGGTCAGTGCGCGTTCGCACAATCGAGACATGCGGTGCGGCATGCCGCCCCATACGACGATTGAATACACCACCTTGAGGAGAGACAGCCATGAGCGACCCGATGGTCCAGAAAATACAAAGCCATCCGAAGTACCTGGAGTTGCGCACCAAGCGCAATCGCCTGGGCATCTTCCTGACGGCACTGATGCTGATCGTTTACTACGGCTACATCGCGCTGATTGCCTTCGACAAGAAGTTCCTGGCCCAGCCCATTGGCACGGGTGTGACCACATTGGGCATCCCCATCGGCATGGGCGTGATCATTTTCACAATCGTGATCACCGCCATTTATGTGCGCCGCGCCAACGGCGAATTTGACACCCTGACCAAAGAAATCCTGAAGGACGCAGCGCAATGAACGCAATGGAAAAACGCGGGGTCAGCCTGCTGACGCTGATGGCCCTGCTCGCAGCGGGTGCCGCCCACGCGGCCGGGGCCGACCTGGGCCAATCGGCCAAACAGGCCACCAACTGGACCGCCATCATCATGTTTGGCGTCTTTGTGGCCGGCACGCTGTGGATTACCAAGTGGGCTGCGGCCAAGACCAAGTCGGCCTCCGACTTCTACACCGCCGGCGGCGGCATCACCGGCTTTCAGAACGGCCTGGCGATTGCAGGCGACTACATGTCGGCGGCTTCGTTTTTGGGCATTTCGGCGGCCGTGATGGCATCGGGCTACGACGGCCTGATCTACTCCATCGGCTTCCTGGTGGGCTGGCCCATCATCACCTTCCTGATGGCCGAGCGCCTGCGCAACCTGGGCAAGTTCACCTTTGCCGACGTGGCCGGCTACCGCTTTCAGCAGGGCCCCATCCGTGCGTTTGCTGCTTCGGGCACGCTGGTGGTGGTGGCTTTCTACCTGATCGCACAGATGGTTGGTGCAGGCCAGCTCATCAAGCTGCTGTTTGGCCTGGAATACTGGATGGCCGTGGTCATCGTGGGCGCGTTGATGATGGTTTACGTGCTGTTTGGCGGCATGACTGCCACGACGTGGGTGCAGATCATCAAGGCCGTGATGCTTTTGGCGGGCGTGACCTTCATGGCCTTCATGGTGCTGGCGCAGTTCGGCTTCAGCCCCGAGGCGCTTTTTGCCAAGGGCGTTGAAGTGCGCACTGCCATTGCCGCCAACACCGGCAAAACACCCGAAGAGGCCGCCCGCGCGGGCCTGGGCATCATGGGCCCTGGTGGCTTCATCAAGGACCCCATCTCGGCCATCTCTTTTGGCATGGCATTGATGTTCGGCACCGCCGGACTGCCGCACATCCTGATGCGTTTTTTCACGGTGCCCGATGCCAAGCAGGCACGCAAATCGGTGTTGTGGGCCACCACCTGGATCGGTTACTTCTATGTGCTGATCTTCATCATTGGCTTTGGCGCCATCACCCTGGTGCTCACCAACCCCGAGTTCGCAGACGTGGTCAAGGGCGTCATCCACGGCGGCGCGGGCACGGCCAACATGGCGGCCGTGCTGGTGGCCAAGTCGGTGGGCGGCAACATCTTCTACGGCTTCATCTCGGCGGTGGCGTTTGCCACCATCCTGGCCGTGGTGGCGGGCCTTACGCTCTCGGGCGCCTCGGCCGTGTCGCACGACCTGTATGCCACCGTGTTCAAGAAGGGCAAGGCCGACAGCGCCTCGGAGCTGAAGGTCTCGCGCATCACCACGCTGGCCCTGGGCCTGATTGCCGTGGTGCTGGGCATTGCCTTTGAAAAGCAGAACATCGCGTTCATGGTGTCGCTGGCATTTGCCATTGCGGCCTCGGCCAACTTCCCGGTGCTGTTCATGTCGGTGCTGTGGAAAGACTGCACCACGCGCGGCGCTGTCATTGGCGGCTTCATGGGTCTGATCTCCTCGGTGGGCCTGACCATCGTGTCGCCCTCGGTGTGGGAAGCCACGCTGGGCAATCCGGTCGGCTCGGCGCTGTTCCCCTACACCTCGCCGGCGCTGTTCTCCATGACCATCGGTTTTGTGGGCATCTGGCTCTTCTCGATCACCGATAAGAGCGCCAACGCCGCACGCGAGCGCGCCGCCTTCCCGGCGCAGCAGGTGCGTTCGGAAACCGGCTTCGGCGCCGCCGGCGCTTCGGGCCACTGACCCGGCGCGGTACAGCGCCCACCTGCAGCACAGCGGCACCACCGCGGTGCTGCACCCCTCAAGCCGGGCCCCAGGGTCCGGCTTTTTTCATGCTCATATTCAGATAAGCGCCGTAACAATTGCTATTAATACAATAGCTTCTTGCGCTTTACAGATAAGGGCTAGAGGCCATTTTTACTTAAACTTTGCCAACATGAAAATGGCAGCCCCGCCATCAGCCTGCGCCGTGCAACTGGCGCAGTTTGACGAAGGCCAGCGCCGCCATCACAGCGTCGTTGAGTGCGTCATGCGCTTCGCGCCGGGGAAGGCCCAGGTCGTCCATCAGGGTGGCAAAGCGCAGGTCGATGTCGGCGTTGGCGTGCTGCTGGTAGGGCGGGAGCTGCCGGAACTTGTGCTCGTAATACATCGCCGAGACTTCAATGGCGGGCTGCGGCAGGCCCATGCCCAGCATGGGCCACAGTGCCCGATTGAGCATGGCCACGTCGAATTCGAGGTAGTAGCCCACCAGCGGGCGGCTGCCAATGAAGCGCAGCAGCTGGCCCAGTGCCTCTTCAATCGGCAACCCCTGGGCCACGTCTGTGCTGCGCAGGCGGTGGATGCGCACGCTGTCGGCCGGCACGCTCTTGTCGGGGCGCACCAACAGCTCCAGCCGCTCGCTGGTGAGAATGCGGTTGCCCACGATGCGCACCGCACCAATGGCGATGATTTCGTCGCTGCGCACGTTCAGGCCCGTGGTCTCGCAGTCCAGCGCCACCCATTCATCGGGCGGTGGGGGTTCCAGCACAAAGGCGTAAGCCGGGTCGGCCAGGCGGTGCAGCAGCCATTGGCGCCGCAACTGCGCCAGCCAGCCGCGCGGGCCGGTGACGGTTTTCACAACAGATCCAGCCGCAGGCGCTGGTGCAGCAGCGCCTTGAAACGCTTGACCACCGCGAGTGCATCCTTGAGCAGGTCGCGCTCGAGGCTGCTCAGGCGCTCGGGATCGACGTTGCCGGTGACCTGCCGGCCGGTGTCGAGCTCGGCCAGGCCCGCCTGCAGGCGCAGGCCCATCAGGAAGTGCAGGCTCTGCACGAGTTCATCGCCCAGCGCAGCATCCAGCACGCCGCCCTCCACCAGTGCAGCAATGCGCTCGGCGGTGCCCGTGGCGGCCACGCGCCGGGCCAGGGCCAGGCTGCGCACGCCGTGAACGATGGGAAAGATGCCTGCCTTTTTCAGGCTGATGGCACGGCCTTCGTCGCCCAGGCCAAACAGGCGGCTCCACCAACCGGCAGGGCCGCCAAAGTTGTCCACCGCAGAGGCGAATCGCGCCAGCACAACGTCGTTGTCGATGGCTTGCGCCGCGACACTCTCGCGCACGACGGCCAGCAGCGCGGCATCGCCCGCCACCGCGTGCGCATCCAGAAAAATGGCCAGCTGCATGAGGCTGTCGCCCACGGGCTGCATCAGCCACTGGCGCACGCGCTGGCTCAAGGTGCTGACCGTGCCGCGCCAGTCGGGGTTGCTGACCATGATGCGGCCGGGGCATTCGGGGTAGCCAAAGCTCGCCAGCACCTCCGAAAAGCGCTGGCAAATGGCTTCCAGGTCGGGCGGCGGCACATAACCGTCGCGCAGCACCAGGCCGTTGTCCTGGTCGGTCTTGAGCAACTGCTCGCCGCGCCCTTCGCTGCCCATGACGAACAGGCAGCTGTTGTCCACCAGATCGGCGGGCGCCACCATGTGCCAGGCGCGCTCGAACAGCCGGGCGTTGAGCTGCTGCACCAGCTTGGCCATGAGGCCGATGCGCGTGCCCCCGCGGTGCAGCGCTGAGATCAGCCGCGTGATCTGCGCCGCCGCCTGCGCCAGTGCGGGCAGGTCCTGGGCATGTTCGATCTGCACTGTGATGAGGTGCGAATGGTTGGCCAGAAAGCTGAACAGGTCGAGCGCTTCGAGGATGCCACGCACCTGGCCGTTGTCCTCTACCACCACCAGCCGGTGCACGCGCTGGCGCAGCAGCAGCGCCATGGCATCGCCCAGTTGGTCGGATGGGCGCACGGTGACCACCGGGCCGCTGGCCAGCTCGCCCACGGCCAGCTGGTCCAGCGGGCGGCCATCGAGGATGGCGCGCTGCAGGCTGGTGTTGGTGAAGATGCCCAGCCCGCCGCCAGGCACGTTGTTCAGCCCCGTGACCAGCACATTGGTGGTGCGCTGCGCCTGGAACAGGCGCACCACCGAAACAATGTCGGTACCTGCATCGACCGTGTGCGCAGGGCGCAGGTACGCCTGGTCTACGCGCGCCAGGGTGAGCGACTGCAGCTCGTGCTGGTCGGCGCGCTGCGCGAGCGCACTGAGTTTTTGGCCCAGGTCAGAAAAAAGCAGCGCGCCAAAGGTGGTGTTGCGCGCAATGAGTTCATTGACCGCCTCGCGGGCGAGCTGGTAGGCCACCACCTCCTCGGCGGCCACAAAGCGGCTGCCCACGCGCCCGGTCATCAGGCCGCAGCCGTCAAAGCAATCGTCCGGCCCGTACGTGGCCAGCACCTCGTCGCCCTCGGTCTGCGTGACATAGCCCTTGATGATGACAAACAGGTGGGTGGGCACCACCCCCACGTCCAGCACCACGGCACCTTCCGGGAAATAGGCAATGTCCACGCTGGCGCGCACCAGACGCTGCTCGTCCGGGGTCAGGCAGTCAAACGGCGAGGCGGCGAAGTTGAAGGCATTGGGCATGGTTGGGGCGATGGAAGAGCCGCTAACGGGACTCAGACCCCGCCATTCAACCGGGCAGGCCTTGCGCCACGCTTGCAGCAGCGTCCCAGTCGTGCCCGAACCAGGTGTCGCCTTCCAGATAGGCGCGCAGCATGGGCAGGCTGTCGAAGCCCCAGAAAACCTTGCCATCGACCTCGAAGGCGGGCACACCAAACACGCCGCGCGCGGCGGCCGCATCGGTGTTGCTGCGCAGCAGCGCCTTGGCGCGTGCGCCATCGGCGTCGTCGGGTTGCAGCTGCGCCTCCAGCGCGGCGGCCAGGTCGGTGAGGCGCTGTGCATCCAGGGCATCGTGACCGCCCTGCCACACATGGCGCAGCAGCGTGCCCGCGACAAAGCGGTTGACGCTGCCGTCACGGCTGCAGGCCAGGGCCTGGCGCAACAGCGGCAGCGGGCTGAACGGGTGGCGCGCCGGCATCTGCAGGCCTACGCCCAGCGAATGGCCCAGCCAGGAGACATGGCGATAGGTCCAGTCACGCTTCGGAGCAATGCCCGCCGGCCCCGGGTTGCCATGCTGCTTGAGCAGCGCGCCCAGCAGCACCGGACGGTATTCCACGCTGTAGCTCAAGCCCTCCAGCACCTCGGGCAGGTGCTCGAAGGCCAGCCAGGCGTAGGGCGAAACGACGTCGAGGTAGAACGTGATGTGCTTCATGTCGGATCCTTGGCAACGGCTTCAGGGGGAAATGGCATTCCAGCACGCTGCGCCAGCCGCGCCCAGATGGCCAGGCGCTCGGCGCTGTCGGCCAGCGCCCAGGCGCGAATCTCGGGGATGGTGCGAAAGCACCCTTCGCAGCGGCTGCGGTCTTCGGTCATGCGGCACACCGAGATGCAGGGCGAGGGTATCACCTCGTCAGAATCTGCATCAAAATAGCCCGCAGCGCTTAACAGCTGTGCGCGAGCAGCTATTGCTTCTGTAGCACTCATACCGCCACCGCCTCTTGCACCACATCCACCACGGGGGCCCCGGTCAAGCGCTGCAGGTCGCCCGGGTGCAACGGAAACACGCCATGCGGGTGCCCGGCCGCCGCCCAGACCACCTCAAAGCGCAGCAACTCCTGGTCAATCAGCGTGACCGGGGGCGTGGCGTGCGCGATGGGCGACACGCCGCCGATCGAGAAGCCCGTGCGCTCCTTCACGAAACCGGCATCGGCCCGGCCGATCTTGCCCACATGGGCCTCGACCTTCTTTTCGTCCACGCGCCGGTCGCCCGAGGTGATGACGAGCACGGCCACGTCGTCTGCCTTGCGGCGAAAGATGATGCTCTTGGCAATTTGCCCCAGCGCCACGCCCAGCGCATCGGCCGCCTGCTGCGCGGTACGCGCAGCATCGTCGAGCATGCGCGGCATGTGCCCATGGCCCTGCGCCTGCAGCGCTGCCACCACGCGCTGCACACCTTCGGGCAGGCCCTGAAGTTCGGCTCCACACATATCCGTCACCCCGCGCGCTTGTTGAGCACGGCCACGGCCACACGCGAGTTGGGTTTGCGGCCCAGGTAGTCGCTGATGTAGGCGCCTGCATCCACGAGCTTGTCAAGATCAATGCCGGTTTCAATGCCCATGCCATGCAGCATGAAGACCACGTCTTCGGTGGCCACGTTGCCGGTGGCGCCCTTGGCGTAAGGGCAGCCGCCCAGACCTGCCACGGAAGCCTGGAAGTTCCACACCCCCAGCTCCAGCGCGGCCAGCGTGTTGGACAACGCCTGGCCGTAGGTGTCGTGAAAATGGCCCGAGACCTCGTCGATGCCGAAATGCTGCAGCGTGGCCTCGATGGCGCGTTGCACCTTGCGCGGCGTGCCGACGCCAATGGTGTCGGCCACGTCCACGCGCTGCACGCCAATGCCCTTCATCAACCCTGCCAGGTAAGCCACCTGCTGCGGTGCAATCTCGCCATCGTAGGGGCAGCCCACGGTGCAGCTCATGGCGCCGCGCACGGCAATGCCAGCGGCCAAGGCTGCTTCGACCACGGGCGCAAAGCGTTCGATGCTTTCCGCAATGGAGCAGTTGATATTTTTCTGGCTGAAGGCCTCGCTGGCCGATCCAAAGACCACGATCTCGTCGGGCCGCGTCTTCACGGCCGCCTCGTAGCCCTGCAGGTTGGGCGTAAGCACGCTGTAGCGCACACCGGCCTTGCGCTCGATGCCTGCCATCACCTCCACGTTGTCGGCCATCTGCGGCACCCACTTGGGGCTGACGAAACTGGTGACTTCGATCTCTTGCAGGCCCGCCTCTTGCAGGCGGTGCACCAGGCCGATCTTGACCTCGGCGGGCACGGGGAATTTTTCGTTCTGCAGGCCGTCGCGCGGGCCGACATCGATGAGTTTGACGCGTTGGGGAATGCTCATGGGAATGTCCTTGAATCAAATCTGCGGGTCAGCGGCCCGGTCAGTAACCGCGCGCTGGGTCCACGATACCGGCAATGGCCTCGCCCCGTTCCAGCGCGCCGATCTTGCCTGCGATCTGGGCAATGCTCTCCTCGCGCAGTGTGCGGGCCGACGTGTGGGGCGTGGCGGTGATACGCGGGTGGTTCCAGAAGGCGTGGCCAGCGGGCAGGGGCTCGGTGCGGAAGACATCGAGCGTGGCGCCCGCAAGGTGGCCGCTGTCCAGCAGCGCCAGCAGGTCGGCATCCACCAGGTGCGCGCCACGCGCCACGTTGATGACGTAGCCGCCCGGTTGCAGGCGCGCCAGGTTGTCGCGGTTCAGGATGTTTTGCGTGCCGGGCGTAAGCGGCAGCAGGTTGACCAGCACACGGCTGGCGCCCAGAAAGTCGTTGAACTGCTCCACCCCCGTGAAAGCGCGCACGCCATCAATGGCCTTGGGGCTGCGGCTCCAGCCGTTGACGGGAAAATCAAACTGCGCCAAGGCCTTGGCCACGCGCTCGCCCAGCACGCCCAGCCCCATCACGCCCACGGCAAAGTCCTGGCGCAGGCGCGGCTTGCGGTAGGCCCATTGGCCCGCACGCATGCTGGCCTCGTATTGGTCGAACTCCCGAAAATGGCGGATGACGGCGTGGCACACGTATTCGGCCATCTGCACGGCCATGCCCGCATCGTCCAGGCGCACCACGCGGGCACCCTGCGGCAGGCGGCGCTGCAGCAGCGCATCCACGCCCGCGCCAATGTTGAACAAGGCCTTGATGCCCTGCTGCTCATCCATGAACTGCTGGGGCGGTGCCCAGACGACGGCGTAATCGGCGACCGGGGCGCCGGGCTCCCACACAGAAAGCTCAGCGCCGGGCAGCGCAGCGGACAGCCCCTGGAGCCAGGGCTCGGCCTTGGTATCGGTACAACAAAAGGTGATTTTCATGGCGCCCGAGGTTAACGCCATTGCGACGCGCGCGCAGCAAGGCAAGGCGTGCACCCTTTGCCGCACCCGGTCATGTTCAGGCCTTGTCGGCAACGACCAGCTTGAGCAGCTCGGCCCCTTCGGTGACCTGATCGCCGGGCGCGTACAGCAGCTCCTGCACCACGCCGTCGGCCGGGGCCGCAATGGTGTGCTCCATCTTCATGGCTTCCATCACCGCCAGGGGCTGGCCCTTGGTCACGGCGTCGCCCGCCTTCACGGCAAACGACACCACTTTGCCCGGCATGGGCGCGGTGAGGCGCCCACCCTCGGCCGCGGTCTCTCCCGAGTGGGCCAGCAGGTCGATGGCGGTGATCTGCGTGGCACCCAGCGGGGTGAACACATGGTCCACCTCGCCCTGGGCATACACGGCGGCGCGGGTGCGCTGGCCGGCAAACTGCAATTCGATGCCCTGCGCCACAGCGTTGAACACCAACGGGCCGGCCACGGCGGCATCGCCCTCGCCTACCGCCAGATGCAGGCTGCCGCCGCGCTCGTAGGTCAGCAGCGCCTTGGCATGTTCATCGCCAAATTCAAACTCGAAGCGGCGCTGCACCACGCCATGCGTGTGAAAACCGTCGCGGCGGCTGAAGGGGTTCACGCCCTCGCTGGCGCGTTCGTTCAGCAGCGTTTGCGCTACGGCCGCCGCAGCGGCCAGCGGCAGGCCCACGGGTTCCTGGTGGAACAGCACGGCCTGCTCGCGCGGAATGAGCGCGGTGTCGAGCTTGGCCTGGGCAAACGAATCGGTGCGCGCCACGCGCCGCAAGAACTGCACGTTGGTTGCCAGGCCCACGATGTGGGTCTGCGCCAGCGCTTCATCGAGCCGCGCCAGCGCCTGCTCGCGCGTGTCGCCATGCACGATGAGTTTGGCCACCATGGAGTCGTAGAACGGGCTGATCGCATCGCCCTGGCGCACGCCGGAATCGACGCGGACCGCACCCCGCTCGAAGGTCACGCACTCAGGCAGCACGTACACATTGAGCGCGCCGGTGGCGGGCAGGAAGTTGTTGTCGGGGTTCTCGGCGCAAATGCGTGCCTCGATGGCGTGGCCGTGGATGCGCAGGTCTTCCTGCTTCAGTGGCAGTGGCTCGCCCGAGGCCACACGCAGCTGCCACTCCACCAGGTCGAGGCCCGTGATGGCTTCGGTCACGGGATGTTCCACCTGCAGGCGGGTGTTCATCTCCATGAAGTAGAACTTGGCCCCCACGGTCGCGCACTGCGTGTCGCTCCCTGCCCCCCGAGGGGGCCGCGTTTGGCAAAACCCCAAGTCCACGCCTTGGGGCGGCCCGGCGGCGAAACCTTCATCTGCACCTTCCAGCCCATAGCCGCCGGGCTGCTCCACGATGAACTCCACCGTGCCTGCGCCCACGTAGTTCACGGCGCGGGCTGCGGCCACGGCGGCCTCGCCCATGCGGGCGCGCAGCTCGGGCGTCATGCCGGGGGCGGGGGCTTCTTCCAGCACCTTTTGGTGGCGGCGCTGCACCGAGCAGTCGCGCTCGAACAGGTACACGCAGTTGCCGTGCGTGTCGCCAAACACCTGGATCTCGATATGGCGGGGGCGCTGCACATATTTCTCGACCAGCACCGCATCGTCGCCAAAGCTGTTGATGGCCTCGCGCTTGCACGATTCGAGTGCTGCCGCAAAGTCCTCGCTCTTGTCCACCGCGCGCATGCCCTTGCCACCACCACCCGCGCTGGCCTTGATGAGCACCGGGTAGCCAATGCGGTCGGCCTCGCGCTGCAGCAGTGCCGGGTCTTGGTCCGCACCGTGGTAGCCGGGCACCAGGGGCACCTGGGCCTGCTCCATCAGGCGCTTGGACTCGGCTTTGAGCCCCATGGCGTTGATGGCGCTGGCGGGTGGGCCGATGAAGACCAGGCCCGCGTCGGCACAGGCCTGGGCGAAGTCTTCGTTCTCGCTCAGAAAGCCGTAGCCCGGGTGGATGGCCTGCGCGCCCGTGGCTTTGGCGGCGTCGATGATGCGTTCCCAGCGCAGATAGCTGTCCTTGGGTGCACTGCCGCCGATGTGTACAGCCTCGTCGCACACGGCCACATGCTTGGCACTGGCGTCAGCATCGGAATACACGGCGACGGTCTTCACGCCCAAGCACTTGGCCGTGGCTGCTACACGGCAGGCGATCTCCCCGCGATTGGCAATCAGAATCTTTTTGAACATTTAGGCCACCTTGGCAGAACCAGAAAAGAAAGAGGACAAGCGCCGCACCACGGCGCGCAGAAACTTGAACAGCACCACCAGCAGCAGTACCGACACGATCACCATCACCACCAGCGCTATGCCAAACGCCACCGGATACTGCGTGGCCAGCCACACCACGGCCACGACCAGGCCGTCTTCAAAGAACGACAGCCCCCAGTTGGAAAAAGGCTCGGGCGATGTGTTCACGGCCGCGCGCGTGGTCATCTTGGTGGCCAGCGCCGTGGCCGAGAGCGAGCCACCCAGCAGCCCTGCCGCAATCGCCATCGTGGCGTTGTCGGCGCCAAAGACGCCAAAGGCCAGCGCGGCACCTGCGGGCACGCGGATAAAGGCGTGCACTGCATCCCAGGCACTGTCCAGCCAGGGCGCCTTGTCGGCAAAAAACTCCACCATCAGCATGAAGCCGCTGACCATCAGCACCACAGGGTGCTGCAGCATGGTCAGGCCAGGCGGCAACGGCATCCAGCCCAGCACACCCATCATGCCGACCAGAAACACCACTGCATACAACCGAAAGCCGCTGGCCCAGCCCAGCGCGGCGGCCAGCGCCAGCAGGCTGGGCATGTCGAGCTGCGCGGTGGCACGCGCCGCACCCTCAGCCACACTGCGCGCCGCGCCCGCGTCCACATGCAGCCCCACGGTGTGAAGCCACTGGACGATGGCGAGCCAGAGTTGGTCCATGGTTGTTCAGGCGTATCGCTGAGGGCTCAGACCAGCAACCACGCGGGTTTGCGCTTTTGCAGGAAAGACTGCACGCCTTCCTTGCCCTCATCGCTCGCGCGGATGTCGGCAATGCCCTGCACCGTGGCGGCAATCAGGCCTGCATTGATCTCGCGCTCGGCCACATCCATGACGAGCTTCTTGCAGGCGCGCACGGCGTTGGGGCTGGCGCTGGTGAGGGCCTTGAGCAGTTCGTCCACCTTGGCGTCGAGTTGGTCGGTCGCCACCACCTCGTGCACAAAACCGATGCGCAGCGCATCAAACGCACCAAAACGCTCGGCCGTGAGGAAATAACGGTGCGCCGCCCGTGCGCCCATGGCGCGGATCACATAGGGGCTGATGGTGGCGGGGATGAGGCCGAGCTTCACCTCGCTGAGGCAAAACCCCGCCGTGTCCACCGCCACCGCCATGTCGCAGGCGGCCACCAGGCCCATACCGCCTGCGTACACATCGCCCTGCACGCGGGCTATTGTTGGTTTGGGGCATTCGTAGATCACGCGCAGCATCTCGGCCAGCTTGGCGGCGTCCAGCAGGTTCTCGTCCCGCGTGTAGTCGGCCATGCGGCGCATCCAGTTCAGGTTGGCACCGGCACAGAATGCGGGGCCTTCGGCGGCCAGCACCAACGCGCGCACATCGGCGCGGCTGCCCACGTCCACAAAGGCGGCCGTGATCTCGGCAATCACTTCATCGCTGAAGGCGTTGCGGATCTCCGGCTGCGTGAGCGTGATGCGCGCCACTGCGCCGGCCTGGGTGATGGAAAGGTTCTGACTGCTCATGGCTTGGTCGGGTTTTGAAGGAAGTAGACAAAGTCCAGCTCGGGGCAAGGCTGGCCCAGCGCGGTCAATGCGGCAGTGATCTGGCCCCGGTGGTGTGTGCCGTGGTTGAACACATGCGCCAGCGTGGCGGCAAAAGGCAGCGATGCCGCCTTGCCGCGCATGGTGGTGTAGTCGAGCGTGCCGTTCCAGCGGTCAGGCTTGAACGAGGCGATCAGCGGCACCCAGCGGGCAGCGCCTTCGCGCAGGCGGGCATCGAGCTGCGCGAGGTCGGGTTCCAGCTCGGCGTCCAGCGCCACTTTCGGCGAGATGCCTTCGGCAAAGCGCACGAACCACAGATGGTGCTCACCCACCAGCAGGTGGTTGAGCGTGCCGTGAATGCTTTTGAAGAACAGGCCCACATCGCGCCGGTAGTCACCGTCCGGCAGCGCCCGCACGGCATCAAGCAAGCGCGCCGTGGCCCACACGTTGTAGCGCGCGAGCTGGGTGAAGTGGGCAACAGCGTCCATGGCAGCTCTCGGCTCCGGCTCTGGTGGGGTTACATCCGGAACAGGCCGAACTTGGTGTCTTCAATCGGCGCATTGCGCGTGGCCGCCAGGCCCAGCGCCAGCACGCGGCGGGTATCGGCAGGGTCGATCACGCCGTCGTCCCACAGGCGGGCGGTGGCGTAGTAGGGGTGGCCCTGGTCTTCGTACTGGCGGCGGATGGGGGCCTTGAAGGCTTCTTCCTCCTCCATGCTCCACTGCCCACCCTTGGCCTCGATGCCATCGCGCTTCACCGTGGCCAGCACGCCCGCAGCCTGCTCGCCGCCCATCACGCTGATGCGCGCGTTGGGCCACATCCACAAAAAGCGCGGGCTGAAGGCCCGGCCGCACATGCCGTAGTTGCCCGCCCCAAAGCTGCCGCCGATGATGATGGTGAACTTGGGCACACTCGCCGTGGCCACGGCCGTCACCATCTTGGCGCCGTTGCGGGCAATGCCTTCGTTTTCGTACTTGCGGCCCACCATGAAGCCGGTGATGTTCTGCAAGAACACCAGCGGGATCTTGCGCTGGCAGCACAGCTCGATGAAGTGCGCGCCTTTCAGGGCCGACTCGCTGAACAAAATGCCGTTGTTGGCGATGATGCCGACCATCATGCCCTCGATGCGCGCAAAGCCCGTGACCAGCGTGGTGCCGTAGCGCGCCTTGAACTCGTCGAATTCGCTGCCATCGACGATGCGGGCAATGATCTCGCGCACATCAAAGGGCTTGCGCGTGTCCACGGGGATCACGCCATACAGCTCTTCTGCTGCAAATTTAGGAGCTACTGGCGCTTGATCTGCGGGCGCCAGAGGCTTGTTTTTATTCAAATTGCGCACGGCATTGCGTGCCAGCTGCAGCGCGTGCAGGTCGTTCTGCGCAAGGTGGTCGGCCACGCCCGACAGGCGCGTGTGCACATCGCCGCCGCCCAGGTCTTCAGCGCTCACCACCTCGCCCGTGGCGGCCTTGACCAGCGGTGGGCCACCCAAAAAGATGGTGCCCTGGTTCTTCACGATGATCGATTCATCGCTCATTGCGGGCACGTAGGCGCCGCCTGCCGTGCACGAGCCCATCACCACCGCGATCTGGCTGATGCCCATGGCGCTCATGTTGGCTTGGTTGAAGAAGATGCGGCCGAAGTGGTCTCGGTCCGGAAAGACCTCGTCCTGATTCGGCAGGTTGGCTCCGCCCGAGTCCACCAGGTAGATGCAGGGCAGGTGGTTCTGCTGCGCCACTTCCTGCGCGCGCAGGTGTTTCTTGACGGTGAGCGGGTAATAGGTGCCGCCCTTCACCGTGGCGTCGTTGCACACGATCATGCAGTCCACGCCGCTCACGCGGCCAATGCCGGCGATGAGCCCCGCGCTGGGTGCGTCGTTGTTGTACATGTTCAGTGCGGCCAGCGGTGCCAACTCCAAAAATGGCGTGCCGGGGTCGAGCAGCATTTGCACGCGCTCGCGCGGCAGCAGCTTGCCGCGCGCCACATGCTTGGCGCGTGCGGCCTCGCCGCCGCCCAGGGCGATCTGGTCGAGCTGGGCGCGCAGGTCATTCACCAGCGTGCGCATGGCCGCAGCGTTGGCCAGAAAATCGGCCGAGCGGGCGTTGAGTTGGGTGTCGAGAATGGTCATGCTGTAGTACTTCTTTGTTTCACGCCGTTTTGGCTTCGACCAGGCCCAGCTGGTCCGTCATCTCGTCGCGGATCTTGAACTTCTGAATCTTGCCGGTCACCGTCATCGGGAAAGCAGCCACAAAGCGGATGTAGCGCGGCACCTTGTAGTGCGCGATCTGGCCCTTGCAGAAGGCGCGGATGTCGTCTTCGGTTGGCTTGGTGCCGGGCTTGGCAATGATCCAGGCGCAGAGTTCTTCTCCGTATTTGGGGTCGGGCACGCCCACCACCTGCACGTCCTGCACCATGGGGTGGCGGTACAAAAACTCTTCAATCTCGCGCGGGTAGATGTTCTCGCCGCCGCGAATCACCATGTCCTTGATGCGGCCGACGATGTTCACATAGCCCTCGGCGTCCATGGTGGCCAGGTCGCCGGTGTGCATCCAGCCGTCGGCGTCGATGGCTTCGTGCGTTTTGGCCGCGTCTTCCCAATAGCCGTGCATCACCGAATAGCCGCGTGTGCAGAACTCGCCGCGCTGGCCGATGGGCACGATGGCGCCGGTGTCGGGGTCCACGATCTTCACCTCCAGGTGCGGCTGCACCTGGCCCACGGTGGAGACGCGCTTGTCCAGCGGCGTGGAGGTAGCACTCTGGCAGCTCACGGGGCTGGTCTCGGTCATGCCGTAGGCGATGGTGATCTCGCGCAGGTTCATCTGCTCCACCACGCGCTTCATCACCTCGGTGGGGCACGGCGAGCCCGCCATGATGCCGGTGCGCAGGCTACCCAGGTCAAATTCGGCAAAGCGCGGGTGGTCCAGCTCGGCGATGAACATGGTGGGCACGCCATGCAGTCCGGTGCATTTTTCGTCCTGCACCGTTTGCAGCACGGTGAGCGGGTCGAACCCGTCGTTGGGGTAGACGATGGCCGAGCCGTGCGTGAGGCACGCCAGGTTGCCCAGCACCATGCCAAAGCAGTGGTACAGCGGCACGGGGATGCACAGGCGGTCGTCGGGCGTGAGCTTCATGCACTCGCCAATGAAGAAGCCGTTGTTCAGGATGTTGCGGTGCGTGAGCGTGGCGCCCTTCGGAAAGCCCGTGGTGCCGCTGGTGAACTGGATGTTGATGGGGTCGGTGGCGCGCAAGGTGGCAGCCACCTGGGCGATGCGGGGGTCGGCCGCATTGCCGCGCGCCATCAGGTCGGAAAAGCGCAGCAAGCCCGGCTCTTCGCCACCCACGCCGGGCTCGTCGATCCACACCACGGTGTTCAGGTGCGGCAATTGCAGCGCCTCCAGCTGGCCCGGCGTGCCATGCACCCACTCGGGCGCCAGCTCGCGCAGCATGCCCAGGTAGTCGCTGGTCTTGAAGCGCGCCATGGTCACCAGCAGCTTGCAGCCCACCTTGTTGAGTGCATATTCCACCTCCGAGGTGCGGTAGGCGGGGTTGATGTTGACCAGCACCAGGCCCACCTGCGCGGTGGCCAGCTGCATCAGCACCCATTCGGCGTTGTTGTGCGACCAGATACCCACGCGGTCGCCGGGCACCAGGCCCAGGCCCAGCAGTGCGCTGGCCAGGCGGTGCGCCTCGGTGTGCAGGCTGCGGTAGGTGTAGCGCAGCCCCTGGTGCCGGCTCACCAGCGCCTCGCGCTCGGGCTGGCGGGCCACCATGTCGGCAAAGAAGGCGCCGAGGGTCTGCTCGATCAGGGGAACGTCGGTGGCGCCACGGGCGTAGCTGTCCACCAGCGGTGCGGAGTTCGTTGCGGCGGTACTCGTCACGGGGTTATCTCCTGTGTCATCCGGCCCACGCCACAAGAAAATGCGCGGCGGGCGATCCGTAAGCATAGAAGCCTGAACCCCCTGTGGGTAGACACAATGGTTGCAAATCGTGCCACGGCTGGCACACTCTTCGGCGTGAAAGCACC
>NZ_QOZT01000037.1:0-33600 GCF_003345135.1 Acidovorax sp. BoFeN1 | reverse complement strand
GGGCGGGCAAACACGGCGGGCCAGATGCCGCTCATGTCCGGCAAGGCCCGCGCCATGTCGGCATGCTGCGCCGCCTGGGCCAGATCCATGCCCCAGCGCTGCGCCAGCGCAGGGGTGAGCGTGTTCACATTGCCCACCACCATGGGTGATTTGTTCAGGTGGATGGTCTTGATGGGCAGGCGCGTGGTGCCCTCGGGCAGGTCGGCCGCCCTGGAGAACATGCGCAAGCGGATCTCGTCAGCCCCCAGCGTGGCCAGTTCGCGCGGGTCATGGGCGAGGTCCCAGGCAATCAGCTCGTTCTTGTTGGTGGGATGGCTGGCCAGCGGCCACATCACTGCGAGGCAACCGCGCTCCGCAGGGAACATGCCCGAGACATGCAAGAACGGCCGTGCCGTGAGGGCCGTTGCCGGCAGTCGCAACTCGGCGGCAACGCGGTCCTTCTTGTGCAGCGACAGGGCAAAGTCAAACAGCTTGGGGTTGTGCTGACGGATCAACCGCGCCAGCGCAATGGTGGCGCGCACGTCCGACAGCGCATCGTGCGCAGCCTCGTGCAACAGGCCGTTGGCTTTGGACAGATGCTCCAACTTGAAGCTGGGCGTGCCGTCTTCCTTTTTGGGCCAGGCAATGCCGTCCGGCCGCAGCGCATAGGTCATGCGCACCACGTCCAGCAGATCCCACCGGCCGCACTGGTTTTGCCACTCGCGCGCGTAGGGGTCGATGAGGTTGCGCCAGAACATGAAGCGAGTGATCTCGTCATCAAACCGGATGGTGTTGTAGCCCACGCCAATGGTGCCCGGCTGCGCAAATTCGGCCTCGATGCGATTGGCAAAATCGTGCTCGGGCACGCCCTTTTCCAGACACAGCTGCGGCGTGATGCCGGTGATGAGGCAAGACTGCGGGTCTGGCAGATAGTCGTTGGCCGGCTGGCAGTAAAGCATCAGCGGATCGCCGATTTCGTTCAGCGCGGCATCGGTGCGGATGGCCGCAAACTGCGCCGGCCGGTCGCGCCGGGTGTTGGCACCGAAGGTTTCGTAGTCGTGCCAGAGAAAGGTGTGGGGGGCCATGGTCTAGGGGCAAACAAGGGCGAAGGGCCAACTGTAACCGGGTTTAGAGGCTATTTTTGCTCCTAGCGCATACAGATAAAGCGCGAACAGCTATCAAAATAGTAGTGAAAGTGGGTCCAGAGGATTGCCACCACATCACGCCGTGATACACCTGCAACGCTGCACCCGCGCTGCTGCACGGGACAATGGCGCATGCACAGCACCCCAAACGCCCCCTCCAGCTCCTCTCGCCACCGCACTCCCCTCGTGGCGCCACTCTCGCTTGCCACACTGGTGGCGGCCATGGCCCTGGCAGGTTGCGCCTCGGCGCCGGCTTCCGAAAGCCTCCCCGACAGGCTGGCAAAGCCGCAGCCAACGGCCTTGGCGCCTGCGGCCAACAGTGCGCAGGTCTCCGCGCCAGTTGACACGGCTTCCGAAGTACCCCCTGAAGAAGGATTCGACGCCTGGCGCACCGCTTTTTCGAAACAAGCCCTGGCGGCGGGTATCGAGCCCCAAACCGTGCGCGAAGTGCTGGGCAGCACGCAATGGCAACCTCGCGTGGTGGAGCTGGACCGTGCCCAGCCCGAATTCACCCGCACGCCCTGGGCCTACCTGGACAGCGCCGTGTCGCCGCAGCGCATTGCACAGGGCCAGGCCATGCGGGCGGAGCACCACGCCGCACTGGACGCTGCCGCCACTCGCCACGGGGTACCCGCCGCAGTGATCACGGCCATCTGGGGCATGGAGAGCAACTTCGGCAGCAACTTTGGTACCTACCGCGCGGTGGACGCGCTTGCCACGCTGGCTTACGACGGGCGCCGCCGCGCCTGGGCGCAAGCCGAGCTGCTGGCCGCGCTGCGCATCGTGGACCAGGGCGACATCCCGGCCGATCGCATGGTCGGCTCCTGGGCGGGCGCCATGGGGCACACGCAGTTTCTGCCCTCGGTGTTTCTGGCCTACGCCGTGGATGCCGACGGCGACGGCCATCGTGACATCTGGGGCAGCATTGCCGATGTCACGGCGTCCACGGCCCATTTTCTGGCGCGCATGGGCTGGAAAAGCGGCCAGACCTGGGGCGTCGAAGTGCAACTGCCCGCTGGCTTTGACTACGCACGCGCCGAAATCAGCACCCGCCAGAACAGCGCAGCATGGGCGGCAGAAGGCGTTCGCACGCTGGACGGGCAACCCCTGCCCGAGGTGGGTGCGGCCTCCATCATCACGCCCGCAGGAGCACGCGGCCCAGCGTTTTTGGTGGGCACCAATTTCCGCACCATCCTGCGGTACAACAACTCCGTCAACTATGCGCTGGGCGTAGGCCTTCTGGCACGCCAGATCGACGGTGGCCCACCCGTTGCCACGGCGTGGCCCCGCGACATTGCCCCTCTGAATCGCGACCAGCTGCGCCAGCTGCAGGAGGCACTCAATGCAAAGGGTTTTGACGCGGGTGTGTCAGACGGCGTAATGGGCCCGGCAACACGCGCAGGCCTGCGCCGTTTTCAGCAGAGCATCGGCACCGTGGCCGACGGATATCCCACGCACGCGCTGCTTGAGCGGCTACAGGCACCCCGGTAAACAGAGCGCCCGCGCACAGGCGCAGCACCAGTTCAGAACGCTCTGCCACCATAAAAAAAGCCCGGGGTTTGCGCCACGGGCTTTGGGGTGTGTGCCTCGCGATCGCGGCACACCAGCTGCGAGCGGGGTCGTAGCGCAATCAGTCGGCAGTGGCCTCTTCGGGTTCAGCGGGCTCCGACTTGGCCGAGCGCTCTTTCTTGGGCAGCGGCTGGATGTCCAGCATCACTTCGGACGTTTCCACGCCCTTGTCGTCCGTCTTGACCTCGATGTCCACGGTCAGGCGGCCGCCATCCTGCAAGCGGCCAAACAGCAGCTCATCGGCCAGGGCCCGGCGAATGGTGTCCTGGATCAGGCGCTGCATCGGGCGGGCGCCCATCAGCGGATCAAAGCCCTTCTTGGCCAGGTGCTTGCGCAGCGTGTCGGTGAAGGTGACCTCCACCTTCTTCTCGGCCAACTGCGTTTCGAGCTGCAGCAGGAACTTGTCCACCACGCGAAGGATGATCTGCTCGTCGAGCGCCTTGAAGTTGACGATGGCGTCCAGCCGGTTGCGGAACTCAGGCGTGAACAGGCGCTTGATGTCGCCCATTTCGTCGCCCGCCTGCCGGGGGTTGGTGAAGCCAATGGTCGCCTTGTTCATGGTCTCGGCGCCCGCGTTCGTGGTCATGATGATGAGCACGTTGCGGAAGTCGGCCTTGCGCCCGTTGTTGTCGGTCAGCGTACCATGGTCCATTACCTGAAGCAGCACGTTGAAGATGTCCGGGTGCGCCTTCTCGATTTCATCGAGCAGCAGCACGGCGTGCGGCTTCTTGGTGATGGCTTCGGTGAGCAGGCCGCCCTGGTCGAACCCCACATAGCCCGGGGGTGCGCCAATCAGGCGGCTCACGGCATGGCGCTCCATGTACTCCGACATGTCAAAGCGGATCAGTTCGATGCCCATGATGTAGGCCAGCTGCTTGGCCGCCTCGGTCTTGCCGACGCCGGTGGGGCCGCTGAACAGGAACGAGCCGATCGGCTTGTCGCCCTTGCCCAGACCCGAGCGCGCCATCTTGACCGCGCTGGCCAGCACTTCCAGGGCTTTGTCCTGACCGAACACGACGCTTTTCAGGTCGCGCTCCAGCGTCTGCAGCTTGCCGCGGTCGTCGTTGCTGACGTTGGCGGGAGGAATGCGCGCGATCTTGGCCACGATCTCTTCGATCTCGGCCTTGCCGATGGTCTTTTTGCGCTTGCTCGGCACCATGATGCGCTGGGCCGCACCGGCTTCATCGATCACGTCGATGGCCTTGTCGGGCAGGTGGCGGTCGTTGATGTACTTGGCGCTCAGCTCGGCCGCAGCCTGCAGGGCGGCCGCAGCGTATTTCACACTGTGGTGCTCTTCAAAGCGCGACTTCAGGCCCTTCAAGATGTCGATGGTTTCCTGCACCGTGGGCTCGACCACATCCACCTTCTGAAAGCGGCGCGACAACGCGGCGTCTTTCTCAAAGATGCCACGGTATTCCGTGAAGGTGGTGGCGCCAATGCACTTGAGCTGACCGCTGGAAAGCGCCGGCTTGAGCAGGTTGGACGCATCCAGCGTGCCGCCCGACGCAGCGCCGGCACCGATCAGGGTGTGGATCTCGTCGATGAACAGAATGGCATTGGGCTTGTCCTTGAGCGACTTGAGCACGCCCTTGAGGCGCTGCTCAAAATCGCCGCGGTACTTGGTGCCCGCCAGCAGCGCGCCCATGTCGAGCGAATACACCACGGCCTCGGCCAGAATTTCAGGCACGTCGTTTTGCGTGATGCGCCAGGCCAAGCCCTCGGCAATCGCCGTCTTGCCCACGCCGGCCTCGCCCACCAGCAGCGGGTTGTTCTTGCGACGGCGGCAAAGGATCTGGATCGTGCGCTCTACCTCGTAGTGGCGGCCAATCAGCGGGTCGATCTTGCCTTCCTTGGCGAGCTGGTTCAGGTTCTGGGTGAACTGCTCCAGCGGAGACGCTTTCTCACTACGCTCCGAACCGCCGCCCTCCTCGCCTTCGGCCTGGTTCTCGGCCTTGGCGGGCTCTGGCGGCTCGCCCTTTTTGATGCCGTGGGCAATGAAATTGACCACGTCCAGGCGCGTCACGCCCTGCTGGTGCAGGTAGTACACGGCGTGCGAGTCTTTTTCGCCAAAGATGGCCACGAGCACGTTGGCACCGTTGTTATCGAGCAGTGCAAGCAACAGATGCTCCACGGTGATGAACTCGTGGCGCTGCTGGCGGGCCTCAACAAAGGCCATGTGCAAGCTGACTTCCAGTTCCTGGGCAATCATGTGAACTCCTTTGTGCTTGCGTGGAAGAGATAACTGTAGATCGGGACGAGAAACCTGTTATTCAACAGGCTCACTGACGCATTGCAGCGGGTGGCCGGCCTTGAGCGCGGCCTCCAGCACTTGGTCGACCTTGGTGGCGGCCACATCGCGTGAATACACGCCACAGACGCCTTTGCCGTCGAGGTGTATCTTCAGCATGATCTGGGTGGCCTGCTCGCGGTCCTTGCTGAAAAACTCCTGCAGCACCACGATGACGAACTCCATGGGGGTGTAGTCGTCATTGAGCATGACCACCTGGTACATCTGCGGCGGCCGGGTCTTTTGCACGCGTCTTTCGAGCACGACCGAACCGCCATCATCCTTCGCTGGCCGGGTAACGGGCAGCGCGACGGGGGGAGAAGGTGGTTTTGTTGCCATGAAATTCATTCTAGCGACCCGGGAGCATCGCTGCCGACAGTGATATCTGATGACGGCCGGGTGTTTTTCAACCACGTCCAGAGCGCCCACCCAAAAATGCCGGGGTCACTCATAGATCACAACGGCCGAGCTCGTGCCCACCTGGGCGCTCCAGGCTGCCAGTGCCGCGTCCGTGGGATAAAACCGGCTGGCATCGCCCAGTTGCAGTTCGGCCACCGCAGCGCCCTGCTCTGCGACACAGCGCACGCCCATGCGCACGCGCAGTCCATGCAGCACAGTGCCCTGCTCCGACTCTTCACGGCAGGGCGGAAACTCCTGCACCAGTCGCGGCACTTCGGGGGATTTGTCCCCCACCACCACATGGAGGTATTTGCCAAACCGTGCGCGTGCACCGGCCATATCCCAAACCTGCTGAACCTTCACGCGCAGCCCCCCGCTGAAATGGTCCAGCTGCAGGCGCCCCATCATCACCACAAACTCGTCTTCCTTGAGCTGGTTGCGGTAGGTATTGAGCAGGGCTTCGTCGGCCGATGCCTCGATCACGCCCGACTTATCGTCCAGCCGGAACAAGCCCAGCTTGCCCCGCTGGCCGTTGATCACCCGGAAATCGCTGACGATGCCCGCAAGAATCTGGGGCTCGCGGCTGTCCAGCAATTCGTCGATCTGGGTGCGAACAAAGCGACGCACCTCTTGCGCCACCTCGTCGAAAAGATGGCCCGACAGATAAAAACCCACGGCCGTTTTTTCCTGGGTGAGGCGCTCCTTGATGCCCCAGGGAACCGCGTCCACCAGGTCAGGCTCCTGCGTGCTCGATCCGTGGGCGTCGTCGCCCATCATGTCGAACAGCCCACCCTGGTTGACATTGGCCAGCGTGGCCGCGGCAAAGTCAAAGGCTCGGTCAATCGACGCGACCATGGCAGCACGATTGAGGTTGAGTGAATCAAAGGCCCCCGCCTTGATGAGCGCTTCGACCGTGCGTTTGTTCAGGCGCGCCTTGTCCACCCGCACGCAAAAATCAAACAGACTCTTGAACGGACCCGTGGTGGAGCCCTGCGGCCCCTGGCCCCGCCCATCACGGGCTGCAACGATGGCATCGATGGCATGCTGGCCCGTGCCCTTGACCGCCCCAAGACCGTAGCGAATGACTTTGTCGGTCACGGGCTCGAAACGGTAAGTACCGCGGTTGACGTCCGGCGCCTCGAATGTCAGACCAAAATTCTTCTGCGCATCTTCGAACAGCACCTTGAGCTTGTCGGTGTC
Organism: Acidovorax sp. BoFeN1; assembly: GCF_003345135.1. NCBI lineage: Bacteria > Pseudomonadati > Pseudomonadota > Betaproteobacteria > Burkholderiales > Comamonadaceae > Acidovorax > Acidovorax sp. BoFeN1. Next base: position 27,021 of record NZ_QOZT01000037.1, on the reverse strand, counting down.
ATCCATTTCCACCGTCATGTTGGCGCAAAAGAACTCGGCCGTGTAGTGCACCTTGAGCCAGCCCGTGTGGTAGGCCAGCAGCGAATAGGCGGCCGCGTGAGACTTGTTGAAGCCGTAGCCCGCGAACTTCTCCATCAGGTCGAACACCTCGTCGGCCTTCTGCTCGCTGATGTTCTTTTCTGCCGCCCCTTTGCGGAAAATGGCGCGGTGCTCGGCCATTTCCTCTGCCTTCTTCTTGCCCATCGCCCGGCGCAGCATGTCGGCACCACCGAGCGAGTAGCCCCCCAGCACCTGGGCGGTCTGCATCACCTGCTCCTGGTACACCATGATCCCGTAGGTCTCTGACAGCACCTTTTCGACCAGTGGATGGGGGTATTCCACCACTTCCTTGCCGTGTTTGCGGTTCACGAAGCTCGGAATCAGGTCCATCGGGCCCGGGCGGTACAGGGCGTTCAGGGCAATCAGGTCTTCCAGGCGGCTGGGCCGGGCTTCGCGCAGCATGCCCTGCATGCCGCGGCTTTCAAACTGGAACACCGCCTCCGTCTTGCCATCGGAGAAGAGCTTGTAGGTAGGCCCGTCATCGAGGGGAATGGTCTCGAAACTGAAATTCTCCTGGCCCTTGTGGCGCTTCATGATGAATTCGCGCGCTATCTCCAGAATGGTCAGGGTTGCCAGACCCAAAAAATCGAACTTCACCAGGCCGATGGCCTCCACGTCGTCCTTGTCGTACTGGCTCACGGCCGATTCACTGCCCGGCTGCTGGTACAGGGGACAAAAATCCGTCAGCTTGCCGGGTGCAATCAGCACACCGCCGGCATGCATGCCGATATTGCGCGTCAAGCCCTCCAGCTTTTGCGCCATTTCGATGACGGTCTTGACGTCTTCTTCCTTTTGCACCCGCTCTGCCAGCAGGGGCTCCAGCTCCAGGGCGTAGTTGTTCTTGTCGCCCTCTTTCTTGGGATTGGGCGGGTAGGCCAGTGTGTAGGACTGCCCCGGTTTGTTGGGCACCAGCTTGGAAATGCCGTCGCAAAACATATAGCTCATGTCCATCACCCGCCCCACGTCACGGATGGCGGCTTTGGCGGCCATGGTACCGAAGGTGGCGATCTGGCTCACCGCGTCCTTGCCGTATTTGTCCTTTACGTAGTCGATCACACGGTCGCGGTTCGCCTGGCAAAAGTCAATGTCGAAGTCGGGCATCGACACACGCTCGGGATTCAAAAACCGTTCGAACAGCAGGTTGTATTCAAGCGGATCCAGATCGGTGATCTTGAGCGCATAGGCCACCAGAGACCCCGCACCTGAGCCCCGGCCAGGCCCCACGGGGCAACCGTGGGTCTTGGCCCACTGAATAAAGTCGCCCACAATCAAAAAGTAGCCCGGAAACCCCATCTTGAGAATGGTGTTGAGCTCGAACTCGAGCCGTTCCACATAGCGCGGCCGCTGCGCATTGCGTTTGGCTTCGTCGGGGAATAGCAGCCTGAGGCGGTCTTCCAGCCCCTCAAACGAAACATGGCGGAAGTAATCCTCCACTGACAGCACCTGCCCGTTCACGGGTGGGATGGGAAAATTGGGCAATTGCGGCTTGCCCAGCACCAGGCTGATGTTGCAACGGCGGGCAATTTCCACCGAATTGGCCAGGGCGGCAGGCAAGTCTTCAAACAGCGCCTGCATTTGCGCCGACGACTTGAAATACTGTTCGCGCGTGAACTTGCGCACACGCCGCTGGTTGCCCAGAATTTCGCCCTCGGAGATGCAGACCCGGGCCTCATGGGCCTCGTAGTCGTCGGCGGTGGCGAACTGCACGGGATGCGTGGCGACCACCGGCAGATTGAGCCGAGCCGCCAGCTGCACTGCAGCCACGACATGGGCCTCGTCGTCGGCGCGTCCCGCCCGTTGCACCTCCATATAAAAACGGTGCGGGAAGATACCGGCCAGCCGGAGCGCCAGGTGCGCCGCACCAGCATCATCGCCTTTCATGAGGGCTTGCCCCACTGGCCCCGCCTGGGCCCCGGCGATAGCGATCAACCCTTCGCCCAGCTCCTGCAACCACTCCCAGGTGCAAATGGCCTGGGCTTTGACCACGTTGCGGGTCCAGGCGCGCGCCAGCAATTCAGACAGATTCAGGTAACCCCGGTGCCCCTGCACCAGCAGCAATATGCGCGACGGCGCCGCTCCGGCCTCGCCTTCCACGAACACTTCGGCGCCCAGAATCGGCTTGACGCCCTTGCCGCGCATTTCCTTGTAGAACTTGATGGCACCAAAAAGGTTGCTGAGATCGGTAATGGCCAATGCGGGCTGGCCATCCTTGGCCGCTGCCTTGGCCAACTCATCGATGCGATTGGTGCCGTCAACGACGGAGAACTCGGTGTGCAGGCGAAGGTGAACAAACATGGGCCCCATTGTAGGAAGCCCCACCTGGTCCGGCATCGAAAATGACCCGATTCAGCGCGCAAAGCTCGGCAGCGTGCGTCGGTACAATGCCAGCGTCGGTCCAGGTTCTGTCGCAGGCCAAGCCGCACCCTATCGGTGCGGCAACCTTTACAGCCCCTCACAAGACACACGTTCACCTTTAGCCTGAAAGCTGCCTGCAATGCTGCGTGCCTCACTGCCTTTTATCACTGCCCTGCTGACCGCCGGCCTGCTTGCGGGCTGCTCGAGCACTCCGGAAGACAAGACAGCGGGCTGGAGCCCTAACCGCATTTACTCGGAAGCCAAGGACGAACTCAACAGCGGTGCTTTCGACAAGGCGGTGCCATTGCTCGAAAAGCTGGAAGGCCGCGCAGCAGGCACTCCCTTGGCCCAGCAGGCCCAGCTGGACAAGGCCTATGCGCAGTACAAGGCTGGCGAAAAGGCACAGGCCATCGCCACGCTCGATCGCTTCATGAAGCTTCACCCGGCCAGCCCGGCACTGGATTACGCGCTCTACCTGAAAGGCCTGGTCAACTTCAACGACAACCTGGGTCTTTTTTCCTGGATCTCCCAGCAGGACCTGTCCGAACGCGATCAGAAAGCTGCCAAGGACTCCTTTGAGTCGTTCAGCGAACTGGCCACGCGTTTCCCTGACTCCCGCTATGCCAAAGACGCTCGCCAGCGCATGACCTACATCGTCAATTCGCTGGCCCAGTATGAGGTGCACGTCGCCCGCTATTACTTCCAGCGCGGCGCTTATGTGGCAGCCATTGGCCGCGCGCAGGCCGCGCTGGCCGATTACCAGGGTGTGCCCGCACTCGAAGAGGCGCTTTACATCCTGATCCAGTCCTACGATGCCCTCGGAATGACCCAGCTGCGCGACGACGCACGCCGGGTCATGCAGTCTTCCTATCCCCAAGGCGTTTACGCCACGGGCACCGTCAAGGCAAAGTCCAATCCTTGGTGGAAGTTCTGGTAAGCGCATCCAGCGCGGCCTCAAACTCCTCAGGACTTTCAAGAACACGCATGGGAGGCAATGCGCGCATCAGCCGCTTGCCGTAGCCCATGGTCACCAGCCGCGTGTCGCACACGACCAGCACGCCCCGGTCCGATTCCCGCCGTATCAGCCGCCCCGCACCTTGCTTGAGTGCCACAGCGGCCTCGGGCACCGCAAGCATCTGAAACGAACGCCCACCGGCGACCTCAATGCGTTGACTGCGCGCCTCCATCAGCGGATCGCCGGGCGCAGGAAAGGGCAACTTGTCGATGATGACCAGCTGCAAGGCGTCGCCTGGGACATCAAAACCTTCCCAGAATGAGGCCGAGGCCACCAGCAGGCAGCCGCGCCCGCCGCTTGTCGCCCCCTCGCGAAAGCGTTCCATCAGATGGCGCTTTGGCCAGTCCCCCTGCACCAGCACTTCAAGCCCTTCAGTGCTGCTGAAACGGTCTTTCAGAATATCCCCAATCACCCGCAAAGCCTTAAGGGTTGTAGTCAACACCAGCGTGCGCCCGCCAAGGCGGTCTGCAGCGGCCCCCGACAACCGGGCTACAGCGATGCTGTGCGCGGGATCAGAAGGCTTTGGCACATGCCGCGGCACATACAACGCGGCCTGGGAGGCATAGTCGAACGGGCTTTCCACGCGCAAGATCTCAGCATCCTGCAGGCCACAGCGCTCGGTGAACCACGTCAGTCCGGCGTCGTCGCCCAGGGTTGCAGACGTGAAAATCCAGGCCCGCCCAGCATGCTGCGACGGCGCGGGCCACTCGTCGCCTTCGCCTTCGCAAGCTTCGGCAGGAGCCGCCAGCAACCGGGTTTGCATGGCCTGCGCAATATCGAGCGGCGATTCCACCAGCCGCAATTGCCCACCTGCCTCTACCCAGCGCACCGCATCCGGGCTGCAGGGTGCTGCAAAGCGTCCCAGGCGCGCCAGAATCTCCGAGCCGCGCTCATACAGGCGCATGAGGTCCGGGGATGTTTCGCTGAACGGGTCCAGTGTTTCCAGGGCTTGTGCACAGGCAAGAGATACCCGTCGAAAGGCCTCGTGCCAGCCGCCGGGTGCAACCGTTTCTGGCACATCCCCGAGCCAGCGCAGCTTGGCGCCTGGCACGCCCGGCCCCACGGCAATCCGCAAATCGGCAGCGGCCTGCTCCATGCGGCCCGCCACCATGTTCCAGTCGGTCAAACCACGGGCATGCTGCAAACCAGCGGTCAGAATGTCACGGGAGAAATCCAGCAGTTGCCCCGTGGTCAGGTGCATGCCCATGAATTGCACACCGATTTCATTGATCTGGTGCGCCTCGTCAAACACCACGACCCGCACGGTTGGCAACAACTCGGCCATGCCCGACTCCCGCACGGCCACATCGGCAAAGAACAAATGGTGGTTGACCACCACCACATCCGCCGCCAGCGCTTCACGCCGTGCGAGGTTGACGTGGCACTGGCGAAAACGCGGGCACGAGGCCCCCAGGCAGTTGTCGCGGGTGGAGGTAACCAGCGCAATGACGGGCGAGCGCTCGTCGAGACCCGGCAGTTCCGCCAGATCCCCCGAGCGCGTGCTGTGCGACCACACCTCTACCTTGGCCAGCACCCGCTGAATGGTGCGGTCGTGCAGCTCAACATCCTGGCGGGCCTGTTCCATCCGGTGCAGGCACAGGTAGCTGCCACGCCCTTTCAGCAGGGCCGTGCGCACCGGCAAGGCCAGCGCAGAAACCAATTGGGGGAGATCCCGGGCAAAGAGCTGGTCCTGCAAGGCCTTGGTGGCCGTGGACAGCAAGACACGCTCTCCGCTGAGCAGCGCCGGGACCAGGTACGCGAATGTTTTGCCAACACCCGTACCCGCTTCCACCACCAGGGCGCCACCCTGCACAATGGTTCGGGCCACCGCTTCGGCCATGCGGATCTGGCCATCTCGCGCAAGGTAGTGCGACCCCATCTGCGCCAGCACCCCTTGGGGCTCAAATACCGCGTGCACGGCTTCCAGCAGGCTCATCACGCAGGCTCTTGGGGCTGGAGCGCGCGCGCGAAACAGCCGATTGCGCTGCGCAACGCCATGCGGCGGTTCTTCAGGCGCCTGCGCAAAACGTCGTCTGGCGGCTGTTCTTGCGGGCCCTCATCGATGCGCACGTTCAATACGGCAGGGGCCATACGCAAAACAATCAACGGACGAGGCAAGGAGTGGAGGTTCGATTTCAAGGCATTGACGGCGCCAAGCGCTCACGGGCATAGCAAAAATGCCACACGCGAATGAATAATACGTGGTCTGGCGCCCTGCGCCGATGCGTATTTGAGCCGCCGCCCCCCACAATCACCAGCATGACCAAAGCGTTCCGCCTTATCGCCTCGACCGGCATCCACAAGGGTGACCGCGAATACCAGCAAGACCAAGTGGCCCTGATCTCCCACGAACGCTACAACGGCTGCGTGCTGGGCGTGATTGCCGACGGCATGGGTGGCCGCAGTGGTGGGCGCAAGGCATCCGACCAGGTGATGATGACGGCCCGCCAGTTGTTCGAACGCTACTCGCCAGAGTCCGACGACCCTGCCGCAATGCTCAAGAACATGGTGGAAGAGGCGCACATCGTCATCCGCCTCACGGCCATTTCATCCGAACAGGAACCCCACAGCACCATCGCGGCGTTTTTGATCAACCCGCGCGGTGACTGCCACTGGGTTCATGCGGGCGATTCGCGCATTTACCATTTTGAGGGTGCCAGGCTGACCTTTCGCACCAGCGATCACTCTTATGTGCAGGCCTTGGTCGATCGTGGCGAGCTGACCGAAGCCGAGGCCAACATCCATCCGCATTCCAACATTCTGGTGGGCTGCCTGGGCACAGAAAGCGATCCACCCACCACCACCCACACCATCCAGCACTTGCAGCCAGGCGATGTTTTGCTGGCCTGCAGCGATGGTGTATGGCACTACTTTTCTCCCACCGAGCTGGCCTCGGTGGTCGATTCCCTGTCGCCGCGCGAGGCCACCGAATTTCTGATCGACAAGGCACGCTCGCGCGCACGCGGGGGTGGCGATAACCTGTCGCTGGTCGTCGTGAAGATTGAAGCCCTGGAAGAAGAGAAAAAAATGGGACGACTGAGCCCCATTTCCTCAAAAACCGCCTGAAGCGCGCAGGGCCAGCTCGCAGGCGCGGGCGCGTGCTTCCCTTAGTCCCCGTCACCCCGCACTTCAGGGTTGAACGGGCGGCAGCCCCGACGACGCGGGCAAGGGAGCAGCCGGTTGGCGCCCTGCGGCGGCAGACTCGGCCTGCATTTTCTGCACCCGTTCGCGCCGCTCCTGCGCGGATTTCACGTTTTCAGCATGGCGGGACTGCGCCGTGGCCGCCCGCTCAGCGCTTTGCCTGGCACGCTGCGCCTGGTTTGCAGCGCTCGACTGCTGGCGGGCTCGCTGCTGCTCGGACCGCTGCTGTGCGTCTCGTTGACGCTGCGTGCGCAAATCCTCCACGCCGACGGGAGCACCACGCCCCTCCCCTCGTGCCGAGCCTTGGGGTTGCGAACGGTCAGGAGCCACGCGTTGCTTTTCTTCGATCGAGCGCAACCGCTCGGCGGCTTTTTCCTTGCGCTCTGCGTCATTGAGTTGCAACTCGCGCCCGCGCAGTTGCAGTTCTGCCCTGCGCGCCTGGGTTCGCACGTCGCGCAGGCAGTCTTCTACCGCAAACCGGCGATAACACGCGGTCTCCTCACGCTTTCGCGTGGCCGCGATGGCCTGGCGCTCCTGGTGAATATGCTCGCGCTCGGCCTGCCGCTGTGCCTGCACGGCGCTGTAACGATTTTCAGGCGGGGCAGGATCCGCCGCTTGCACCATCGCAGGCCCGGCGATCAAGCAGACCAGCCCGCCAATTGCCCATGCCTTTTTCATTACGTCAGTCCCGTATCAACAGTGCGGCGATCCAGCGCGAGAAACTCCTTGGACTGCATCTCGTGCAGCCGGGACACCGTGCGCGGAAACTCGTGGGCCAGAGGTCCTTCGGTGTACAGCTGCTCTGGCGGCACAGCAGCCGACATGATGAGCTTGACCCGCCGGTCATACAGCACGTCCACCAGCCAGGTAAAGCGCCGCGCAGGCGACGCCATGTTGACCGGCATATAGGGCACATCCGACAGCATTACCGTGTGGAGCTGCGTGGCGATCTCCAGGTAGTCGTTCTGCGACCGGGGGCCACCGCACAGCGTCCTGAAGTCAAACCACACCACGCCCCCCGCCTTGCGCCGCGCCCGGATCTCGCGCGCTTCGATGTGCAGCACGGGGTCTTCATCGTGCACCTCGGCCAACTGGTCAAAGGCAGCATTCATTTCGGCATCTGCCTCGGGACCGAGGGGCGTGTGATAAAGCTTCACCTGCTCTAGCGTGCGACGCCGGTAGTCGGTGCCGTTGTCCACATTCACGACCTCCAGCCTTTCATTGAGCAGCGCAATAGCGGGCAGGATACGGTCGCGGTGCAAGCCATCGGGGTACAGATCGTCGGGCTTGAAGTTGGAGGTGGTGACAAACCCCACCCCGTTGTCAAACAGCGCCGCCAGCAAGCGGTGCAAGATCATCGCGTCGGTGATGTCGGCGACGTGAAACTCATCAAAGCAGATCAGCTTGTAGCGCTTGGCAATGCGCGCACCCAGCACATCCAGCGGGTTCACCGTGCCCTGCAGGCCAGCCAGCTCGCGGTGCACCTCGCGCATGAACTCGTGAAAATGCAGTCGCACCTTGCGCTTGAGTGGCACGGCGTTGAAAAAGCAATCCATGAGAAAGCTCTTGCCCCGCCCGACCCCGCCATACATGTATACGCCACGCGGAACTTCGGGGCGGTTGATGATCTTTTTAAGGGCGTTGGAGCGGCGCGACTTGTACGCCGCCCAGTCCTGGGCGCAGCGCTGCAGGGCGTCCACCGCGCGCAATTGCGCCGGATCGCTCTGAAAACCCTTGGTGGCAAGTTCTGCGAGATAGGTCTGTTTGACAGTCACGTTGAAGATGCCCCGATACTATGATGCTATAAAATAAATAGCTGCTAGCGCTTACTGCATAAGCGCTAGCAGCCAATTTGACTCAAAGAATCAGAAATTCAGCGTGCGTTTGTCCACGGCCAGGGCGGCCTCCTTGGTCGCTTCGCTCAAGCTGGGGTGCGCGTGGCAGATGCGGGCAATGTCTTCTGCGCTGGCCTTGAACTCCATGGCCACCACGGCTTCGGCAATCAGCTCGCTAACCTGCGGCCCCACCATGTGCACGCCCAGGATTTCATCCGTCACTGCATCGGCCAGGAACTTGACCATGCCCGTTGTGTCGCCCAGTGCCCGCGCGCGACCATTGGCCAGGAACGGGAACGTGCCCGCCTTGTACTTCACGCCATCGGCCTTCAGTTGCTGCTCGGTGCGGCCCACCCACGCGATTTCGGGGCTGGTGTAAATCACCCAGGGGATGGTGTTGAAGTTGACATGCCCGTGCTGGCCGGCCATGCGTTCAGCCACGGCCACGCCCTCTTCCTCGGCCTTGTGCGCCAGCATCGGGCCACGCACCACGTCACCCACGGCCCACACCCCAGGCAGGTTGGTCTTGCAATCGCCGTCCACAGCGATGGCGCCGCGTTCATCGAGCTGCAGGCCCACGGCTTCGGCATTCAGGCCGATGGTGTTGGGCACGCGGCCAATCGAGATGATGAGCTTGTCTGCATCCAGGGTCTGGGCTTCACCCTTGCTGTTGGTGTAGGCGATGCTGACGCCCTTCTTGCTGTTCTTGATCTCGCCGACTTTCACGCCGAGTTCGATCTTGAGCCCCTGCTTGTCAAACGCCTTTTTGGCTTCCTTGGCGATCTGTTCGTCCACGGCACCCAGGAAGGTCGGCAGGCCTTCGAGCACGGTCACTTCCGCGCCCAGGCGGCGCCAGACCGAGCCCATCTCCAGGCCGATCACGCCCGAGCCGATCAGGGCGAGCTTTTTGGGCACCGCGCCAATGCGCAGAGCGCCGTCGTTGGAAAGGATATTGACTTCGTCAAACTCTGCACCGGGCAGCGCACGCGCGTTGGAGCCGGTGGCAATGATGATCTGCTTGCCCACCAGAGTTTCTTCGGTGGCGCCGGCCACCTTGATCTCGTAGCCACCGTCGGCCGCCACCTTCACGAACGAGCCACGGCCGTGGAAAAAGCTGACCTTGTTCTTCTTGAACAGGTACAGGATGCCGTCGTTGTTCTGCTTCACCACAGCGTCCTTGCGGCCAACCATCTTGCCCACATCCATCGTCACCTTGCCGGTGCTGATGCCGTGGTCGGCGAAGTGCTTGTTGGCATGCTCGAAATGCTCGGACGACTGCAGCAGCGCCTTGGAAGGAATGCAACCCACGTTGGTGCAGGTGCCGCCGGGGGCGGGGCCGCCCTTGTCATTCTTCCACTCGTCGATGCAGGCCACGTTCATGCCCAGCTGGGCTGCACGGATGGCAGCGATGTAGCCGCCGGGGCCGCCGCCGATCACGACGACATCAAATTGTTTGCTCATGGGGAAATCTCACTCAATCAGTTGGAGAAAGACCCACCGACGGGCTCCAGCGCAGGCCAGGCCACATGGGTGGGTCGATGCTTTCAGCGCTCAGCGCTTAGATGTCGAACAGCAGGCGCGAGGGGTCTTCCAGCGCGTCCTTCATGGCCACCAGGCCCAGCACGGCTTCGCGACCGTCGATGATGCGGTGGTCATACGACATCGCCAGATAGTTCATCGGGCGCACCACAACCTGGCCGTTCTCGACCACGGCGCGGTCCTTGGTGGCGTGCACGCCCAAAATGGCCGACTGCGGTGGGTTGATGATGGGGGTGGACATCATCGAGCCGAAGGTGCCGCCGTTGGAAATGGAGAAGGTACCGCCGGTCATCTCTTCGATGCCCAGCTTGCCTTCTGCAGCCTTCTTGCCAAATTCAGCGATCTTCTTCTCGATTTCGGCAAAGCTCATCTGGTCGGCGTTGCGCAGAATGGGCACCACGAGACCACGGGGCGATCCCACGGCGATACCGATGTCAAAGTAGCCGTGGTAGACGATGTCGTTGCCATCGACCGAGGCATTGAGCACCGGGTATTTCTTGAGCGCATGCACGGCCGCCTTCACGAAGAAGCTCATGAAGCCGATCTTCACGCCGTGTTCCTTGGTGAACGCGTCCTGGAACTTCTTGCGCATATCCATCACAGGGGCCATGTTCACTTCGTTGAACGTGGTCAGGATGGCGTTGGTCGATTGCGACTGCAGCAGACGCTCGGCCACACGGGCGCGCAGGCGGCTCATGGGCACGCGCTGCTCGGGACGATCGCCCAGGTTCTGTGCGGCCGACGGAGCAGCCACTTGCGGCAATGCCTTGGTGGGCACACCGGTGGGAATGGCGCTGGGCGCCACGGCCTTGGCCGCACCAGCCGCCACCGCGCCGAGCACGTCGCCCTTGGTCACACGGCCATCCTTGCCCGTGCCGGCCACAGCCGAGACCGACAGGTTGTTGTCGGCCAGCAGCTTGGCCGCTGCGGGCATGGCGACATCGGCCTTTGAGCCACCCGTTGCAGCAGCGGCCACGGCCACAGCTGCTGCAGGCGCAGCTGCAGCAGCAGCAGCAGGCGCAGCGGCAGGAGCGGCGACACCGGCTGTGCCTTCGGTGTCGATCTTGGCGATCAACTGCTCGGCCACCACGGTGGCGCCATCACCCTGGACGATTTCTGCCAGCACGCCGGCAGCAGGTGCGGGCACTTCCAGCACAACCTTGTCGGTTTCGATTTCGATCAGGATTTCGTCCACGGCCACTGCCTCACCGGCCTTCTTTTTCCAGGTCAGCATGGTGGCCTCGGCCACGGATTCGGACAGTTGCGGTACTTTGACTTCTACGATAGCCATATCAATTCTTTCGGAAGGGGGTTTTGTTCTGGAGGGGGATTGCCGGCCTTACTTGGTCAGGACAAAACCCTTGAGCTTGGCAAACGCGCCGTCCACCAGCGCCTTTTGCTGTTCCTGGTGCAGGTGCGAATAACCCACGGCAGGCGAAGCAGACGCCGCGCGGCCGGAGTAGCCCAGCTTCTGGCCTTCGAGCATGTTTTCGTGGATGTTGTGCTGGATGAAGAACCATGCGCCCTGGTTTTGCGGCTCATCCTGGCACCAGACGATGTCCACGGCGTTGGGGTACTTCTTGATCGCGGCGGCAAACGCCTTGTGCGGGAACGGATAGACCTGCTCGACGCGGATGATCGCCACGTCGTTGGCCTCATTCTCGGTGCGCTTCTTCACCAGGTCGTAATAGACCTTGCCAGAGCAGGCAATCACGCGCTTGACCTTGTCGGCCTTCTTGTCGATGGCCTCGTTCTGCTCGGGAATCACCGTCTGGAAGTTGCCCTTGGTGAACTCGGACAGCGGCGAGGTGGCATCCTTGTTGCGCAGCAGCGACTTGGGCGTGAAGATGATCAGCGGCTTGCGCAGGTCACGCACCATCTGGCGGCGAAGCACATGGAAGATCTGGCTGGCCGTGGTGGGCTGCACGAGCTGCATGTTGGCGTCAGCGGCCAGCTGCATGAAGCGCTCCACGCGGGCCGAGCTATGCTCAGGACCTTGGCCTTCATAGCCGTGGGGCAGCATCAGGGTCAAGCCGTTGGCACGGCCCCACTTCACTTCGCCAGAGGCGATGAACTGGTCGATCACCACCTGGGCGCCGTTGGCGAAGTCGCCGAACTGGGCTTCCCAGATCACGAGGCTGTTGGGATCAGAGCCTGCGTAGCCGTACTCAAAGCCCAGCACTGCCTCTTCCGACAGGATGGAGTCGATCACGACAAACGGCGCCTGGTTCTCGGCCACGTTTTGCAGGGGCACGTAAGTGCCGGTGTCCCACTTCTCACGCTTTTGGTCGTGAATCACGGCGTGGCGGTGCGTGAACGTGCCACGGCCCGAGTCTTCGCCAGACAGGCGCACGGGGTAGCCGCTGGCCACCAGCGAGGCAAAGGCCATGGTTTCGCCCATGCCCCAGTCCACATTGACCTCGCCACGGCCCATGGCCGCGCGGTCGTCGTATACCTTCTTCACCAGCTGGTGTGGGGTAACGGTCTCGGGGATCGTGGTGATCTTCTCGGCCAGGCGCTTCCACTCGGTCAGAGGAATGGCGGTGTCACCAGCGTCCGTCCACTTCTTGCCCAGGAAGGGCGACCAGTCCACTGCGTACTTGCTCTTGAAGTTGGTCAGCACAGGATCCACGGTGTGCTTGCCAGCGTCCAAGGCGGCCCGGTAGGCCTTGGCCATCTCATCGCCCAGAGTCTCACCCAGGCCTTGAGCAGCCAGCTTGTCGGCGTACAGCTTGCGCGTGCCGGGATGCTGGGCAATCTTCTTGTACATCAGCGGCTGGGTCAAAGCAGGAGTGTCCTGCTCGTTGTGGCCCAGCTTGCGGAAGCAGGTGATGTCCACCACCACGTCCTGGCGGAATTCCATGCGGAACTCCAGGGCCAGCTGGGTGGCCAGCACCACGGCTTCTGGATCATCGCCATTGACGTGCAACACGGGCGACTCGACCATCTTCACGATGTCGGTACAGAACGTGCTGGAGCGCATGTCGCGCGGGTCAGAGGTGGTGAAACCGATCTGGTTGTTGATGATGATGTGGACGGTACCGCCGGTGGTATAGCCACGGGTTTGCGCCAGGCACAGGGTTTCCTGGTTCACACCTTGGCCGCCAAAAGCGGCGTCGCCGTGCACCAGCACGGGCAGCACTTGCTTGCCTTCGGTGTCGCCACGGCGGTCCATACGGGCACGCACCGAGCCTTCCACCACGGGGTTCACGATTTCCAGATGGGATGGGTTGAACGCCAGCGACAGGTGCACTGGGCCGCCGGGGGTGGACACATCCGAGCTGAAGCCCTGGTGGTACTTCACGTCACCCGCTGGCAGGTCTTCAGGGGCTGTGTGATCAAACTCGGCAAACAGGTCCTTGGGCATCTTGCCCAGAGTGTTCACCAGCACGTTCAGGCGGCCGCGGTGGGCCATGCCGATCACGATTTCCTGCACACCCTTGGCGCCGGCTTGCTGGATCAGCTCGTCCATGGCGGCGATGAAGCTCTCGCCACCTTCCAGCGAGAAGCGCTTTTGCCCCACGTATTTGGTGTGCAGATAGCGCTCCAGACCTTCGGCGGCCGTCAGGCGATCCAGAATGTGGCGCTTCTTTTCGGCGCCAAAGTTAGGCTTGGAACGGATGCTTTCCAGCTTCTGTTGCCACCAGCGCTTTTGCGCCTGGTCAGAGGTGTACATGTACTCGGCGCCCAGGGTGCCGCAGTAGGTTTCGCGCAGCGCGTTCAGCAGCTCGCGCAGGGACATCTTGTCCTTGCCGAAGAACGTGTTGCTGGTGTCGAACACGGTTTCCTGGTCGGCGTCGCTGAAGCCGTAGAACGAGGGCTCCAGTTCAGGAATGTTGGGGCGCTCAGTGCGCTTGAGGGGGTCCAGATCAGCCCAGCGCTGGCCCACATTGCGGTAGGCGGCAATAAGCTGCTGAACGGCGGTGCGCTTGCGGCCCATTTCGGCGTCAGCGCTTGCAACCACAACTTTGGTACCGCCAGCCTTGGCGCGTTCAGCGAACGCGTTGACCACGGGAAGGTGCGGAACGTCCTTGGCATTGGATCCATCCACAGCGGGTACGTGCTGTAGTGCATCAAAGTACTCGCGCCATGTGTCGGGCACGCTGCCAGGATTGGCAAGGTAGTTTTCATACATCTCTTCGACATACGGCGCATTGCCGCCGAAGAGGTAGGTGTTGCCTTGGTAGGCTTGATAGACGGATGTCGTATCGCTCATATTCCGCTGACCTCCGCTTCCCTTGGGGAAGCATTAGCTGGTTGAGAAACCTTCCGCGACACGGCTGGACCGATTTGCGGATGCGACTGTGGCTGGGGAAGGGCCTTTGTACGAGCGGTATTGTGCCATCGAACCGCCAGGGGCTCCAGTCGGCCCCCCCGGGGTGACCCACCCGCAGGCACCCTGGCCGGGTGCGGTTCATCCACTCGCGTACAGTGCGGGCATTCCATCTGCCATTGCACCTCCATGCCACCCTCACCCTTTCAGAACCGCGTGTTCCTGATTCTCCTGATACTGGTAACAGTCGCTTTCGGGGCCATCCTGTGGCAGTTCAATGGAGCCGTTTTCTGGGGACTGGTGCTGGCCATCCTTTTTGCGCCCCTGCACCGCAAGCTGCTGCGGCGCATGCCCAAGAGCCCCAATCTGGCGGCACTTGCCACTTTGTCGCTGTGCCTGGTGATTGTCATTTTGCCCATGACACTGATCACCGTGAACCTGGCCCAGGAAGCCACCGGCATTTACGACCGCCTGAAATCCGGCCAGCTGAACTTTGGCCAGTATCTGCAGCAGATCATTGCCGCCCTGCCCGCCTGGGCCGCCAGCCTGCTGGACCGTTTCAACCTCACCACCCTGGGCGACATGCAGGAGAAACTGTCTTCCTTCGCAGTGCAGGCCAGCCAGTTCGTTGCGACCAAGGCGCTGAACATAGGACAGAACACGCTGGAATTCGTGGTGGGTTTTGGCGTCATGCTGTATCTGCTGTTCTTTCTGCTGCGCGACGGCGCCGCACTGGCGACACGCATTGGCCACGCAATACCGCTTGACGCGGAGCACAAGCACCAGCTGGCCGGCAAGTTCACCACCGTCATTCGGGCTACCGTCAAGGGCAACATCGTGGTGGCGGCTTCGCAAGGGGCGCTGGGTGGCCTGATTTTCTGGATTCTGGGCATCCAGGGCCCCGTGCTCTGGGGCGTGGCCATGGCCTTTTTGTCGCTGCTGCCCGCCGTGGGTGCAGGCCTTGTCTGGGGGCCCGTGGCACTGTACTTTCTGGCCACCGGTGCCGTCTGGCAGGGTGTGGTACTTACTTTGTATGGGATAGGCGTGATCGGGTTGGTGGACAACGTGCTGCGCCCCATTCTCGTGGGCAAGGACACCAAGATGCCCGACTATGTGGTGCTGATCTCCACGCTGGGCGGAATGGCCCTGTTCGGGCTGACCGGGTTTGTCATCGGCCCCGCGATTGCCGCCTTGTTCATCGCCAGCTGGGACCTCTTTGCCCCCCCGCACCCACCAGCCAACCCGCCAGGTATGAAACTCTGAGCGGCGCCTCGCGCGCCCGGCCGCGTTACGGACTTGGCCGTTTAATACGAAGCAACTGGATGCAGAGGCGTTTTGCGCGCAGCCATTGATCAGCGCTACGAATTGCTATTATTTTTATAGCTTCTACCGCTTTACCGACAAGGGCTAAAGGCCTTTTTCGCTTAATATCCTCAACTCGTTCGCACCACAGCGCCGTGCCCAGCCGTGGCACCTGCGGCCAGGCCGACCGGGGAGTCATGGGGCGGCGGCTTACTTGCGCGAATAGATCTGGTCGAAGCTCGCGTTGTCCGCAAAGTGGTCCTTGGCCGCCTTGTTCCAGCCACCAAAAGCGGCATCAATAGTGAACAGGTTCAGCTTGGGGAACTGTTTGGCGTACTTGGCCTTGGCCTTATCGGACACGGCCGGGCGGTAGAAATTCTTGCCGGCGATGTCCTGGCCCTCTTCGGTGTAGAGGAACTTCAGATATTCCTCGGCCACGGCGCGCGTGCCCTTCTTGTCCACGTTCTTGTCCACCACGGTGACGGCGGGCTCGGCCAGGATGGAAATCGAGGGCGCAATCACATCGAACTTGGTGCCAAATTCCTTTTCGAGCAGGTAGGCCTCGTTTTCCCAGGCGATCAGCACGTCGCCCTGGTTGCGCTGTGCAAAGGTAATGGTGGAGCCGCGCGCGCCGGTGTCGAGCACGGGCACGTTGCCGTACAGCTCGGCAACAAAATCCTTGGCCTGTGCATCGCTGCCGAACTTGCGCTTGGCGAATTCCCACGCCGCAAGGTAGTTCCAGCGCGCACCGCCCGAAGTCTTGGGGTTGGGGGTGATCACTTTCACATCGGCGCGCACCAGGTCATCCCAGTCCTTGATGCCCTTTGGGTTGCCCTGGCGCACCACCAGCACGATGGTGGAGGTGTAGGGCGAGCTGTTGTGCGGCAGACGCTTTTGCCAGTCTTTCGGAACCCAGCCGCCATTGTTGTGCAGTGCATCGGTGTCGCCCGCCAGCGCCAGGGTGGCCACATCGGCGTCCAGCCCGTCGATGATGGAGCGCGCCTGCTTGCCCGAGCCGCCGTGGCTTTGCTTGATGGTCACGTCCTGGCCGGTCTTGCCCTTCCAATATTTGGCAAAGGCCTGGTTGAATTCCACATACAACTCCCGGGTGGGGTCGTATGACACATTGAGCAGCGTCACAGACTGTGCAAACGACGGCAATGCTGTCAGGGCCAAACTGCCAGCCAGGGCGACGGCGAAGGGAAACTTGATAAAGTTGCGGCGAAAGTTCATTGAAAGCCTCTTTTATGAATGGGTTGCGGTGCAAAACACCGATGAAACGCATTCTGGAAGGCCATCTTCAAAACTGGAACGACTAAGATTTCAGTTCTTTATATCCAAATCATCTGAGCAACCCTTTTTGCTCACACATCACACAAGGAAATCCCATGGCACGCACCGTTCAATGCATCAAGCTCGGCAAGGAAGCCGAAGGTCTCGACTTTCCTCCCTACCCTGGCGAACTGGGTAAACGCATCTGGGAAAACGTGAGCAAACAGGCGTGGGCGGACTGGATCAAGCACCAGACCATGCTCGTCAACGAAAACCGCCTGAACCTGGCCGACGCCCGCGCCCGCCAATACCTCGCCCGACAGATGGAAAACCACTTTTTTGGTGGCGGCGCAGACGCCGCAGCGGGATACGTCCCGCCCAGCGCGTAACGCAGTGCAGCGCTGCAAAAAGTGGGTTCGTCAAAACCATTTCTTTGGCAGCGGCGCAGACGCCGCAGCGGGATACGTTCCGCCCAGCGCGTAACGCAGTGCGGTTCTGACAAGGCAGCGCCTTACCAAGCGGTCTGACGGATTGCCCCGGGGCGTGCCATCCAGCCATGCCGCTGACAGCTGCGCACCAGCCGATGCGCAGCATTGCCGGGCCCCAACGCCTGCTTTGGGCGGACGGCGCGGCCTTCGGGCAACCGCCTGCTGCGACTACCACCGGCACAAAGCACCGCGCCCACACTGGCCCGGTCACACCTTCCCCTTTGTTTCATGAATTTCCCACCCAGGACCTCCGATGCCCGAGCGCGTTGACTGGCTTGCGGACGGAACCCCGTTCAGCCCCCGTTTTGGTGACCGTTACCACAGTGAGAACGGAGGGCTCGATCAGGCCCGGCAGGTGTTCCTGCACGGCTGCGGCCTGCCCGCCGCCTGGGCAGACGCCGCACAGTGGCGCATCCTGGAAACAGGCTTCGGCTTCGGTCTGAACTTTCTCGTCACCTGGGCCGCCTGGCGGGCCGACCCCCGGCGCCCGCGCATGCTGCACTTCGTGTCCACCGAAGCCTGGCCTGTGAGCGCGGAAGACCTGCTGCGCGCTGCCTCGGCCCACCCGGAACTTGCGCCGCTGGCCCAGGAATTGCACGACCAGTTCTGGGGGCTGTTGCCGGGCGTGCACCGCCTCACCTTTGATGGCGGGCGCGTGCTGCTGACACTCTGCATTGGCGACGCGCAAACGGTGCTGCGCCAGCAGGAATGGACCGTGGATTCGGTCTATCTGGACGGATTCAGCCCGCAGCGCAATCCAGAACTGTGGAACCTGCGCACGCTCAAGGCCGTGGCGCGCTGCGGCCGCCGGGGCACGCGCCTGGCCACCTGGACCATTGCGCGCGCAGTGCGCGATGCGCTCACGCAATGCGGCTTCAATGTAGAGAAGGTGCCGGGCGTTCCGCCCAAGCGCGACAACCTGCAAGCCACCTTCGATCCTCGGTGGGAGCCACGCACTTCGCGCACCTCCCCTACCCGCCCCGTGCACGCTGCACCGGCCCGCTGCCTGGTGATCGGCGCAGGTCTGGCGGGCGCCGCCACGGCAGCCAGCCTGGCGCGGCGCGGCTGGCAGGTGCAGGTGCTGGACATGGGCGATGCACCGGCGGCGGGGGCCTCCGGACTGCCGGTGGGTCTGTTCGCCCCGCATCTCTCCCCGGACGACAACGTTTTCTCGCGCGTATCGCGCAGCGGCGTGCGCGCCATGCTGCAACAGTCGAAGGCGTTGTTGCAGGATGGCGTGGACTGGAACCCTTGCGGCGTGCTGGAACGCCGGCCCGAGCAGAACCCGGGCCTGCCCGCAGGCTGGGAACAAAGCCCGGGCGCCGACTGGAGCCAGGCAGCCACCGCGCCCACCCTGCAAGCCGCCGGTCTGGCGCTAAACACCTCTGCCTGCTGGCATGCGAAAGCGGGCTGGGTGCAACCCGCGCGCCTGGTCCGCGCATTGCTGGCGCAGCCCGGCATCGAGTGGTGCCCCCGCAAATCGGTAGCGCGGCTGCAGCGCAGCCCGGCGACCGACAGCGCCACCACCGGGGACAGCGCCGCCACCGGAATATGGCAGGCACTGGATGACCATGGCCACACCATTGCCGAGGCTGAATGCGTGGTGCTGGCTGCAGGCCCGGCCTGCAATGCGTTGCTTGCAGCCTCATTTGCGCCCACCCTTCCACTGCAGTCCGTGCGCGGTCAGTTGTCGTGGGGTTGGCAAGACGCGGGGGCTGCTGCCCTGCCTCCTTTTCCGGTCAACGGAAATGGCGGCCTGGTTGCCCATGTTCCGCGAGAAGCGGGCCAGGCCTGGCACATGGGTTCCACCTTTGAACGGGATGTGGACGCCTTGCCGCTGACTTGCGCCGAAGTGGCTGCGGGCCATGCCACCAACTGGCGGCGCCTGCAGGAATTGCTGCCCGGCGCGGCGCCCACCCTGCAGGCGGCGTTTGCCGGCGCATCGCCCTCTTCGGATGCCGCAGCCGTGCGCGCCTGGGCCAGCGTGCGCTGCACCTCGACCGACCGCCTGCCCATCGTCGGCCCTGTCGATGCCCAGACCCTGCCCGGCCTGTGGGTCTGCACCGCCATGGGCGCGCGCGGGCTCACGCGGGCCGTGCTGTGCGGTGAACTGCTGGCCGCGCTGGTGAATGCAGAGCCGCTGCCAGTGGATGCGCGCCTGGCACGCGCCATGGGCACAGAGCGGCTGGAGAAATAACCAGGCGCCCGTGGCGCTTCGCGCATTTCCCCTTTCTATCGCGCTGCGCGCGGTAAGGGGAACCCCACCTGCGCGGCGGTGCGGCCATGGCGTGATGGCTGCTGGCCTGGGTCGGCAGGAGCGAAGCGCGCAGCTGCATCAAACCCTCGCAACCCGCGTCACAGCTTGTGCATAAGCTTATTCGCATAAGGGCAGCACGAAACAATCGTTTGTTTTCATATGCCGGGCCTCTACATTCGCAGCCATGCATGATTTCGCGTTTGTTTTTGCGGGCTTTGCCGTTGGGCTGATTGTGGGCTTGACCGGCGTGGGCGGCGGCTCGCTGATGACGCCCGTGCTCATCTTCTTCTTTGGGGTCAAGCCCCACCTGGCCATTGGCACCGACCTGCTGTTTGCCGCTTTCACCAAGATGGGCGGCACCGTGAGCATGGCGCGCCAGCGCCTGGTGCCGTGGCGCGTGGTGGGCCTGCTGTGCGCGGGCAGCATTCCGGCGGCACTGGCAGCACTGTGGCTGCTGCACCGCATGGGGCCGGCCACCGAACAGGTCCAGCACCTCATGACCAGCACGCTGGGCATTGCCCTGCTGCTTACGGCCGCTGCCACGGCCTACAAGGTGCTGGCGTTTTCGCCCCAGCGCCAAGCCGCCGAGGTGGCTGCGCGCCACGCCAATGCCGCCAATGCGGCAGAGCCCCGCCACTGGAGCCTGCCGGTGTTGCTGGGCGCGGTGATTGGCACGCTAGTCACCTTCACCTCGGTGGGCGCGGGGGCCATTGGGGTCACCGTGCTGCTGCTGGTGTTTCCGCACCTGCCACTGCCGCGTATCATCGCCGCCGACATCGCCTACGCCGTGCCGCTGACACTGGTGGCGGGCCTCGGCCACGCTTCGCTGGGCTCCGTCGATTGGCCGCTGCTGCTGCAACTGCTGGCCGGTTCGCTGCCCGGCATCTGGCTGGGCTCGCGCCTGGTTTCCCGCACCCCCGAGCGCCTGATCCGCTCGGCCCTTTCCGTGCTGCTCGCCTGGGCGGGCGCCAAACTTGTTTTGATTTAAGAGGCTCATTGCCCCATGTACCAATACACACACTTCGACAAGCAATTCGTCCAACTGCGCGCCCAGCAGTTCCGCGACCAGCTCGAGCGCTGGCAGCGCGGCGAGCTGACCGACGAACAGCTTTTGCCGCTGCGCCTGCAAAACGGCTGGTACATCCAGCGCTACGCCCCCATGGCCCGCATTGCCGTGCCCTACGGTGAAATCAGCAGCACGCAACTGCGCATGCTGGCCCGCATCGCCCGCGACTACGACAAGCCCACACCCGAGCTGCTGGCCCATGCCCAGGCCACGCAGGACGAACTGCAGGCCGCCCAGCCCGGCCTGACACTGCACGCAGCGCCACTCCAATACGGCTACGGGCACTTCACCACGCGCACCAACGTGCAGTTCAACTGGATCCCCATCACCAAGGCCGCCGACGTGATGGACCTGCTGGCCAGCGTGGGCATGCATGGCATCCAGACCAGCGGCAACACCATCCGCAACATCACCACCGAGGCGTATGAAGGCATCGCGGAGGACGGCATCGTCGATACGCGCCCCTTCGCCGAGATCGCACGCCAGTGGAGCACGCTGCACCCCGAGTTCGCGTTCCTGCCGCGCAAGTTCAAGATCGCGTTCAACGGCTCCGCCGAAGACCGCGCCGCCACCGGCTGGTACGACATCGGCGTGCAGGCGCTCAAGAACAGTGCGGGCGAAGTGGGCTTTACCGTCAAGGTGGGCGGTGGCATGGGCCGAACGCCCATCATCGGCGCCGTGGTGCGCGAGTTTCTGCCCTGGAACCAGCTGCTCAACTACATCGAGGCCGTGATCCGCGTCTACAACGGCTACGGCCGCCGTGACAACAAGTGGAAGGCGCGCATCAAGATCCTGGTGAAGGCCGAGGGCCAGCAATTCATCGACGCAGTGGAGGCCGAGTACAAGGCCATCGTGGAGCAGGACGGCGCCCCGCACACCATCACCCAGGCCGAACTGGACCGCGTGCAAGCCAACTTTGTGGTTCCCGAGTTGAAACCCGCCAACCTGCCCAGCAGCGTCAAGACCGACGGCCAGCTCTACCAGCGCTGGCTTCAGCAAAACGTCACCGGCCACCGCCTGCCCGGCATGCGCGCCGTGACGCTGTCGTTCAAGCGCGTGGGCTTTGCACCCGGCGATGCCGACGCCGACACGATGGGCGCGCTGGCACAGCTGGCCGACCAGTTCAGCGCGGGCGAGGCGCGCCTGACGCACAAGCAGAACCTGCTGCTGCCCTGGGTGTTCGAAAGCGACCTGCCAGCCCTGTACGAAGCCGCGCGCAAGCTGGGCCTGGCCCAGCCCAACATCGGCCTGCTGACCGACATGATCGCCTGCCCCGGCGGCGACTTCTGCTCGCTGGCCAATGCACGCAGCCTGCCCATTGCCGCGGCCATCACCGAGCGCTACCAGGACCTCGACGAAGTCTTTGACCTGGGGCCCATCGACCTGCACATGAGCGGCTGCATCAACAGCTGCGGCCACCACCACAGCGGGCACATCGGCATCCTCGGTGTCGACAAGGACGGCAAGGAGTGGTACCAGATCACGCTGGGCGGTGCCGACGGCACGCGCCTGTCTGGCCCGGCCCTGGCGGGCAAGGTGGTCGGCCCCTCGTTCACTGCCTCGGAAGTGCCCGACGTGATCGAGGCCGTGCTCACCACCTTCCGCGCACTGCGCAAGCCTGGCGAGTTCTTCATTGATGCGCTGCGCCGCATCGGCCACGACCCGTTCAAGGACGCCGCCAACGGCGCGCGCCACCCCAAGCAGGCGCAAGAAGAAGCCATCACCGAATAAATCCAGATCACTATGAAAATAATAGCTGCCAGCGCTTTACCCACAAGCGCTGAAACCGAAAAAACCTTGCAGATCGCCAACGACGCCGAGCTGACCGACATCGTCGCCAGCGGCGCGCTGCAGGGCGTGGAGCGCATCGAGCTGCACTTTCCCAAGTTCACCGACGGCCGCGCGTTCAGCCAGGCCGTGCTGCTGCGCCGCCGCCATGGCTTTGCGGGCGACCTCCGCGCCACGGGCGATGTGCTGATCGACCAGCTGGTGCAGATGGCGCGCAGCGGCTTCACGAGCGCCGTGCTGGCCGAGGGCCAGAACCTAGCGGCCGCCGAGCGCCAGTTTGCACGCTACAGCGCCTTCTACCAGGGCGATGCGCTGGAACCGCGCCCGCTCTTCGCACGGGAGGCAGCATGAGCGCGGTGCGCGAGCTCGACCTGGCGCAGGTCAATGCCCGCTGGGGCCGCGATGCGTCGGCTCTGGTGGAGTGGGCCGTGGGCCTGGGCCAGCCCACCATCGTCACCACCAATTTTCGCCCGTTCGAGGCCGTGATCCTGCACCTGGTGACGCGCGCCAAACCCGAGGTTCCCGTGGTCTGGATGGACAACGGCTACAACACTGAAGCCACCTACCGCTTCGCCGACGAGGTGACGAAGCAACTGGGGCTGAACCTCAAGATCTACCTGCCACGCCGCTCCCGCGCGCACCGCGAGGCCGTGGAGGGCGCAACGCCTGCGCTTCATGATCCACGCCACGCCGCCTTCACCGCCGAGGTGAAGCTCGAGCCCTTTGCCCGCGCCCTGCGCGAGACCGCACCGCAAGTCTGGTTCACCGCGCTGCGCGCCACCGACACCGCCGTGCGCGCACAGATGGACCCCGTCAGCATCAACCCCGATGGCCTGATCAAGGTCGCCCCGCTGCTGCACTGGTCGTCCAAAGACCTGCACGAATACTGCGTGAAGCACGGCCTGCCCAACAACTTCGACTACGTGGACCCGACCAAGGGCGAAGACAACCGCGAGTGCGGCCTGCACCTGGCGCATTGAAATGACCACCCCCCTGAGTCGCTTCGCGCCTTCCCCCCGCTCTCGCATGGCTGCGCCATGCGGGCAGGGGGACGCAGCCAGCGCGACGAGGCGGCCCTTGCGTGGCTGCCCTCGCCTGGACTGCGCCAGTTGCATACGTCCCGGACATTGAACCGAACCACTGAGCACATTCACCCATGAACGCCCGCATCGACACCTCCACGCTGAGCCACCTCAGCAACCGCCACCTCGACGCGCTGGAAGAAGAAACCATCTTCATCCTGCGCGAGGTGGCCGCCGCTTTCGAACGCCCCGCCCTGCTGTTCTCGGGCGGCAAGGATTCGCTGGTCATGCTCAAGTGCGCCGAAAAGGCCTTTGGCACCAAGGCCAGCGGCGGCGGCATTCCCTACCCGCTGCTGATGATCGACACGGGCCACAACTTCCCCGAGGTGACGGACTTTCGCGACTTCCGCGCCAAGGAACTGGGCGCCGAACTCATCGTGCGCAGCGTCGAGGATTCGATGGCGCGCGGCACCGTGCGCCTGGCGCACCCGGGCGAATCGCGCAACGTGCACCAGTCGGTCACGCTCTTGGAGGCCATCGAGGAATTCCGCTTCGACGCGCTCATCGGCGGCGCCCGCCGCGACGAGGAAAAGGCCCGCGCCAAGGAACGCATCTTCAGCCACCGCGACAGCTTTGGCCAGTGGCAGCCCAAAGCCCAGCGCCCCGAGTTGTGGACGCTGTTCAACACCCGCCTGCAGCCCGGTGAGCACTTTCGCGTGTTCCCCATCAGCAACTGGACCGAACTCGACGTGTGGCAGTACATCGACCGCGAGCAGATTGCCCTGCCCTCGCTCTACTACACCCACCAGCGCCAGGTGGTCGAATGCAAGGGCCTGCTCGTGCCCGTGACCGAACTGACCCCGCCGCGTGACGGCGAAACCGTCGAGACGCGCCAAGTGCGCTTTCGCACCGTGGGCGACATCACCTGCACCTGCCCGGTGGAAAGCCCCGCCGCCACGGCCGCAGACATCGTGATCGAGACCCTGGCCGCCGACGTGAGCGAGCGCGGCGCCACGCGCATGGACGACAAGACCAGCGACGCCTCGATGGAAAAGCGCAAGAAGGACGGGTATTTCTGATGACCACTAATAATTCGATAGCAGCTACCGCTTACCAGACAAGCGCTGCAGGCCAAAATGACCATATTTCCGCCCTCAAGTTCATCACCTGCGGCAGCGTGGATGATGGCAAGAGCACGCTGATCGGCCGCCTGCTGGTGGACAGCCGCGCGGTGCTGCAAGACCATCTGGCCGGCGTGCAGCGCGGCGGCGAGACCGACCTGGCCCTGCTGACCGACGGCCTCAGCGCCGAGCGCGAGCAAGGCATCACCATCGACGTGGCCTACCGCTACTTCGCCACCGAAACGCGCAAGTTCATCATTGGCGACGCGCCCGGCCATGAGCAGTACACGCGCAACATGGTCACCGCCGCCAGCAGCGCCGACGCCGTCGTGGTGCTGGTCGATGCCACCAAGCTCGACTGGCAGAACCCCGAGCTGGCCCTGCTGCCCCAAACCCGTCGCCACAGCCTGCTGGCCCACCTGCTGCGCGTGCACTCGCTGGTGTTTGCCGTGAACAAGCTCGATGCGGTGCAAGACCCGGTGCTGGCCTGGAAGCACATCCAGGGCGCACTCGCTGCCTTTGCCCAGGCCGCCGGCATTGCCGTGCGCGCCACGGTGCCCGTGTCAGCCCTCAAGGGCTGGAACGTGGTGGACGCCCACGCAGGCTGGTGCGGCTACCAAGGCCCCACGCTGCTGCAGGTGCTCGAAGCCTTGCCCAACACGCCTGCCGACACGGCGCTGCCGCTGGCTTTCCCGGTGCAATGGGTCGAGAAATCCTCGTCCTCGTCGTCTGACACATCACAAGGCCGCCGCGTGTTCTGGGGCCGTGTGGCTTCGGGCAACGTGGCCCCTGGCACGCCCGTGCAGATCTTCCCCAGCGGCCAGCTCGCCACCGTGGCCCAGGTGCTCGACCATGCCCGCCGCGCGAGCGACGTGCCGGCAGGCACCAGCGCCGGCATCATCCTCGACCGCGAGGTGGACGTGTCCCGTGGCGACTGGATTCTGGCCACGCCCACCGCCGCTGCAGCGCCTGCCGACGACGACTTTGGCGACACGCCCGCAGCCGTGCCTGCCTGGCCCGCCAGCCGCGAGCTGCACACCACCGTCGCCTGGATGGACGATGAGCCCCTGGTGGCAGGCCGCGTGTACTGGGCGCTGCACGGCCACCGCTGGGTCAAGGCCAAGGTGAAAGCCGTGGTGCACAAGCTCAACATCAACACGCTGGCCGAAGAAGCCGCCACGCAACTCGACCCCAACGCCATCGGCCATGTTCAGCTCGTGCTGCAAGAGGCCATTCCCGCGGCCGCATTCAGCAAAGCGCGTGTGCTCGGCTCACTGATCCTGGTGGACACCGCGAGCCACAAAACAGCCGGAGCTGTGCTGGTCAACTGACCTGCATCAACCCACTGAACCCATACTGGCCGCAAGGCCCCTCTAATCTCGTCGGTGAAAGCTTCTAAAATAAAGGGTTTTCACCGACCCACACAATTCCTGCCATGACCCACGTCGTTTCCGAAAACTGCATCAAGTGCAAGTACACCGATTGTGTGGACGTGTGCCCCGTGGACTGCTTCCGCGAAGGCCCGAACATGCTCGTCATCGATCCCGATGAGTGCATCGACTGCGCCGTGTGCATCCCCGAGTGCCCAGCCAATGCCATCTTTGCCGAAGAAGACCTGCCGGCAGACCAGCTCGCGTTCATCAAGCTCAACGCCGACCTGGCCTTTGCCGACGGCTGGAAGAGCATCACAAAGCGCAAGCCCGCCCTGCCCGACGCCGACGAGTGGAACGGCAAGCCTGGCAAGGTCAACGACCTGATCAAGTGACCCCCCTGAGCCGCTTCGCGTCATCCCCCAAGGGGGACACCGCCCGTGGCCCGGCGAAGCCGGTTCCACGGTGGCACTGGCTTGGGACTGCGCCAGTGTCAAGCGCTGCGTGCGTGGTTGCGTTGGCATGATTCAAGAAGCCGATGCAGTCGTCATCGGCGCGGGGCCTGTCGGGCTTTTTCAGGTGTTCCAGCTGGGCCTGCACGGCCTGCGCGCCCACGTTGTCGACGCGCTGCCCCACCCCGGCGGCCAGTGCGCCGAGCTGTACGGCGACAAACCCATCTACGACATTCCCGCCATCCAGGTCTGCACCGGAAACGAACTGGTGCAGCAGCTACTTGCGCAGATCGAGCCCTTTGCCCCCACCCTCCACCTCAACCAGCAGGTGAGCACCGTGCAAGCCCAGCCGGGCGGCGGCTTCCTCGTCGGCACCGCGCAGGGCACCCAGTTGCTGGCGCGCACCGTGTTCATCGCCGCTGGCGTGGGTGCCTTCATGCCGCGCGCCCTCAAGCTGCCCGGCCTGGATGCTTATGAGGGCAGCCAGTTGCGCTACCGTCTGGACGAAGACACGCACCTTGCCGGCCAGCGCGTGGTGGTGCACGGCGGCGATGAACCCGCCGTGCAGCAAGCCATTGCCTGCGCCACCGCCCCCGAGGCACGACGCCCCGCCCGCACCACACTGC
>NZ_QOZT01000036.1:0-34313 GCF_003345135.1 Acidovorax sp. BoFeN1 | reverse complement strand
GGGCGCTGTCGTGTCCACTGGCTGGGTGGGCGATGGGCGGGCGCCAAAGGCATCGGCGGCAGAGGTGGCGCACTCCACGTGCAGTTCATCCCCGTCGCTCAGTGCCACGGCCCGGTGCAGCAGGTTCTCCAGCTCGCGCACGTTGCCGGTCAGGGGGTGGCTGGCAATGGCATTCAGCGCCTGCTCCGTGAGTGCCGGTGTCTTCATTCCCGATTCCTGCGCTATGCGGGCCAGCAACGCCGTGCACAGCGCGGGCAGATCCTCTCTCCGCTCGCGCAGCGGAGGAATGACGATTTCGATCACGTTCAGGCGGTAATACAGATCCTGGCGGAACCGGCCCGACAGCACGTCGGCCGCGAGGTCGCGGTGGGTGGCGCTCACGATCCGCACGTCCACGGTTTCCTCCTGGGTCGAGCCCAGGGGCCGCACGCTGCGCTCTTGAATGGCGCGCAGCAGTTTCGATTGCATTGCCAGGGGCAGATCGCCGATTTCGTCGAGAAACAGGGTGCCGCCGCGTGCTGCCTGAAAATATCCGTCGCGGTCCTGATTGGCCCCGGTGTACGACCCTTTGCGGGCGCCAAAGAATTCTGCTTCCAGCAGGTTTTCGGGGATGGCGCCGCAATTGACGGCAACGAGCGGGCCTTCAGACCGCTGACTGCTGGCGTGCAACGCCTGGGCCACCAGTTCCTTGCCGGTTCCGGACTCGCCGTGGATGAGCACCGGGGCCATGCTGCGGGCAACCTTGGCAATTCGCTGCTTGACATTGCAAATGGCCTCCGACTCGCCAATAAGGCGGTCCAGCGCGCTCCCGGTGCCTGTGGGCTCGGTCGTGCTGCCCGGGCGTGCCGGGCTGCGGCTGGAGCGCGGCGCAGGAACTCCCCCCGTCCCCTGCACGGCCGAAGCCACCACCGAACGGAACTGTTTCAGGTCTACCGGCTTGGTCAGGTAGTCGAAGGCCCCCGAGCGTAGCGCTTCGACCGCGTTTTCTGCAGACCCGTAAGCCGTCATGACCACACAACGTTCACGGCGCTGCTGGTTTCGCAGATCCAGCAACAGCTCCATGCCAAAACCATCGGGCAGGCGCATGTCGGTAATGACGGCGTCGAAACGGTGGTCTTTCAGTTGCTGGCGTGCCTCCTGAACGCTGGATGCGGTTTCCACGCGGTAGCCTTCGCGCAGCAACGTGAGTTCATACAGGGTGCGCAGATCGGGCTCGTCGTCAACGACAAGGATGGAGGCGGCTGGGGCATTCATGGATTCAGGGGCCGTTCAGACGACGATGGTGTCAAACAGGGTGGCATTTTCAGCAGGGCGTGTATTGCGGCGGAAACCCACGGTAAAAGCATTGCCACCGATTTCGCCGCGTGGTGTGGCGCGCACCAGGCGCTGATAGCCAATCGAGGCGCCGTGGCGTTGGCACAGCTCCCGGCAGATATACAGGCCCAGTCCGCTGGATCGGCTTTCAGACGAAAAGAAGGGCTCGAACAGGTGGCGTTCCACCGATTTGTCCATGGGTGCCCCATCGCTCCATACCTGCAGGCTGATGGCCCCCGACGGGCTGACCCGGGTGGTAATGGCCAGCGAATCGTCGTGGGGGCCCTTGTAGCGCACGGCGTTGTCCAGCAGGTTGAACAGCACACGCCGCAAGTGCTCGGTATCAAACTCGATCTGGGCGTTGTGGCCCATCAGTGAAATGCTGGCGCGCCGCTGTGCCAGGTTCTGGTGCTGCCAGTCGGCGCAGATCTGGGCCACAGTGTCGTCCAGCAGCAGCGTGGAGGCGGGCGCGTGGCTGATCTGGTGCTGCACCCGGGCAATGTCCAGCACCTCTTCGGCGATGCGCGCCAGGCGCTCTGCGTTCTGCCGCACCATCTGGGCGAGCCGTTGCTGGCCCGGGTCGTGCAGATCTTCTTCCAGCAAGGCATTGGCCTGAACGATGGCGGCCAGCGGGTTGCGAATTTCGTGGGCCACGGCAGCGGACATACGGCCCATGGCAGCCAGTTTTTCTGTGCGCAAGCGCGCTTCCAGCTCACGCAGGTCGTGCAGGAACACCACGCACAGGCGCTCAACCGGCTCATTCAGGGACTCGTGGCGCGAGGCGGTCAGCCAGGTGCGCACATGCAGCCCGGTGGGGCTCTGGCCCGGATGCAGCAGGTCGGCATCGGCGGTGATGGGCTGTTCCCGGTGGAATGTGCGCTGCGCCAGCTTCACCAGTGGGAGCCAGGCGGGGTCCTCGTTCAGGGAGAAGGGGGGCGCCAGTGAGCCGGGGCCGCCCAGCAGCAGCAGTGCGGCCGGGTTGGCAATGCGCACGACATCCTGGCGGTCCAGTACCAGCACGCCATCGGTGAGGTGCTCGATCACCAGTGCGCTCACCTGGGACTGCACTCTCGCCGCCATCTGGCTTTTCTGGGCGAGCTGCTGCTCTCGCGTCAGCCGCACGGACAGCTGGTGCACCAGGTAAGTGATGATGAAAAAGCCCGTGCCGGCCAGTGCGCTCTGGAGATAGCGCGAGGCGTCATCGCCGCCGCTGATCTGCCCTTGCCACCAGGCCAAGGCCAGCAGCAGCAAGGTGGCGGCTGCCGTCGTGCCCAGAGCCAGGGTCAGCGTGCCCAGCACTGCCGCCATCAGGATGGGCAGGCCGAACAGGGGCGTGTAATTCATGGTGCCGGCCTGCAGCAATTGCAAGGCGCACACCGCCGCCAGGTCCACGCCAATGAACGCAAGCCACCGGGGGCCTGCAGCGGGCGGCGGAGGGGCGCGGCCTGCAAGTGCGCGCTCGGCCAGCGTTACCGCAAGGTAGGCCACGCACACCGCCAGCGTGGCCGGCTCTGCCGCCAGGTTGATGAACTGCCCCAGGCCTTGCAAGAACAGCAGAGCCAGCGCCACCATGACGCGGCCGGTCAGAAACCCGCGCCACATGCGCACAAAAGGTGCATCTGCGGAAGACGGTGAAAGACCCGGCGGCAGGAACGGCATGGTGTCAGGCGCTGTGTTGGCGCCTGTGCTCGGCGCAGCAGTAGGCGTGCTGCCCCAACATCAGTGCCTCTGCGCGCGGTACATGCACGCCGCAGTGGCTGCAGGCCACCATGTCCTGGGGCAGGGCAGGCGCCCGGGGGGCGGCCTTCTCGGGGCCGGATGCCGGGGGGCGGCGGCTTCGCCAGACACCCACGACCACCGCCAGCACAATCAGCAAAACCAGGTATTTCATGTGCTGCGACCCAAAACCACTTCCATCACGAAGCGCGAACCCACATACGCCAGCAGCAAAAGACCGGCGCCGGCGTAGAGTATTCGCACCGCATTGCGCCCACGCCAGCCAAAGCGTGCGCGGCCCAGCAGCAAGGTGGCAAAGGTGACCCACGACAGCAGCGAAAAAACCGCCTTGTGGTCCCAGCGGCCTGGATGCCCGTAAAGCGTTTCGCCAAACAGCCAGCCAGCGAGCAAAGTGGCCGTCAACAGCACAAAACCAGCCGTGACGAAGCGGAAGGTCAGTCGCTCCAGCGTGAGCAGCGGGATACCGCTTTGCGGGTCTTCTGCCTGGCGGATATGGTGCTCGGCACGCGTCATGAGCCAGGCATGCACGACTGCGGCGGCAAAAAGCCCGTAGCAGGCAATGCCCAAGGCCAAGTGCAGCGGCAGCCAGGGCGAGGCGGTTACATGCAAAGGCTGGCCAGAAAACACCAGGGACAGCAGCACCGCCCCCGCGCCCAGCAAGGCCAGTATCCAGCGCGCCCGCAACTGCGGAAAAAGCTGGCGTTCGACGGCATAAACCGTGAGCACCAGCCACGCGGTCATCGACAGCGCGTGTGCAAACCCGAAGCGGGGGGTATCGCCCCACAGCCCCCACGCCAGCACGGCCGCATGCAGCACCCATGCCAGTAGCAGCACATTGCGCGCCGCCGCGGTGCTCAGGCGTGACGACGCAGCCGCCGAAGAGGCATACGCGGCTGCGGCCGCGAGGGCCAATAGCCAGCTGACAGGGGAAGCACTGGGTAAAATCATGGGTACAGTTTAGCCTTTCGCCCACCGCCAGCGCCCTGGCGGGTCCGCGCGCCACCGGCGCTTGCGGGCACTACCGGAATACCCTATGGCCTCCGCCCTTACCGACAAACTCACGCGCCTCGTCAAGGAGATGCGTGGCCAGGCCCGCATCACCGAGTCCAACGTCACGGACATGCTGCGCGAGGTGCGCATGGCCCTGCTCGAAGCTGACGTGGCGCTGCCCGTGGTGCGCGACTTCATTGCCCGCGTCAAAGAGAAGGCGCTGGGCCAGGAAGTGCTGGGCTCGCTCAAGCCCGGGCAGACGCTGGTCAGCATCGTCAACCGCGAACTGGCCGCCACCATGGGCGAGGGGGTATCCGACATCAACCTCGCCGCCCAGCCGCCCGCTGTGATCCTGATGGCCGGTCTGCAGGGTGCGGGCAAGACCACCACCACCGCCAAGCTGGCCAAGCACCTGATCGAAAAGCGCAAGAAGAAGGTGCTGACCGTGTCGGGCGACGTGTACCGCCCCGCCGCCATTGAGCAGCTCAAGACCGTGACCAGGCAAGCCGGTGCCGAGTGGTTCCCCAGCACGCCCGAGCAAAAGCCGCTCGACATCGCCCTGGCGGCCCTCGATTACGCCAAAAAGCACTACTTTGATGTGCTGCTGGTGGACACAGCGGGCCGCCTGGCCATCGATGAAGCCTTGATGAAGGAAATCAAGGACCTGCACGCGGCCCTGAATCCGGTCGAAACCCTGTTTGTGGTCGATGCCATGCAGGGTCAGGACGCGATCAACACGGCCAAGGCGTTCAAAGAGGCGTTGCCCCTGACCGGTATCGTGCTGACCAAGCTCGACGGCGATTCGCGCGGCGGCGCGGCGCTGTCGGTGCGCCAGATCACGGGCGCGCCCATCAAGTTCGCTGGCGTGTCGGAAAAAATCGATGGCCTGGAGGTGTTCGACGCCGAGCGCCACGCGGGCCGTATCCTGGGCATGGGCGACATCGTTGCGCTGGTCGAGCAGGTGAGCGCGGGTGTGGACATGGAGGCGGCGCAGAAGCTGGCCGCCAAAGTCAAAAGCGGCGACGGCTTTGATCTGAACGACTTTCTCTCGCAGATTCAGCAGATGAAGCAGATGGGCGGCCTGTCCAGCCTCATGGACAAACTGCCCTCGCACCTCACAGCCAAGGCCGGTGCGGTGGACATGGACAAAGCCGAAAAAGATATCAAGCGCAAGGAGGGCATCATCCACAGCATGACCCCGCTGGAGCGCCGCAAGCCCGAACTCATCAAGGCCACCCGCAAGAAGCGCATTGCCAACGGCGCGGGCGTGCAGGTGCAGGAGGTCAATCGCATGCTCAAGGAGTTTGAGCAGATGCAGGGCATGATGAAAAAAATGAAGGGCGGCGGCCTCATGAAGCTCATGAAGAAGATGGGCGGCATGAAGGGCCTGGGCGGCGGCATGCCCAAGATGCCGTTTTGAGCTTTGAGTATTTTTGGGCGCCAGCGCTTGTGCAGTAAACGCTGGCAGCTATCAAAACAAAAGCAAAAACCGGCGTGAGGCCGGTTTTTTGTGCGTTCTTTCGCTTGGCATTACCGAAGTAGGACCGCCGCGTCATCGCTGCGAATGTTGTAGGAATGGGCGCGTATAGCCGACCCATCGCCGCCCCGGAAAATCATGTCGCCCGCGCCTTGCAGACGCTCTGCACCTGGCTCGTCCATGATGATTTTGGATTCGCTGGCTCGCGACACTCGCAGTGCGATGCGTGCCGGGCAGTTGGTACGCAGAGCACCGGCAAATGTATTGGCATCGGGGCGCTGCGTTGCCAGGATCATGTGGATGCCCGCAGCCCGGCTTTTTTGCGCCAACCGTACAAGCAATGCCTCATTGGCTTTGTCCTGCATCACCAGATCTGCCAGCTCATCGACGGCCAACACGATCCATCCCGCCTGTTCTCCCTTGCGGCGTGCAGCGGCAAGGTCTTTGACGCCCAGCGTAGAGAAGCGCTCGTAACGCGCATTCATTTCGTCCACCAAGGTTTCGAGTAGCTGGGTGGCTGCTGCCGAATCGGTGGCCACTTCGCGGAACAATTGGCGGTGGCCACGCCAGCCAGAAAACTCTACTTGCTTGGGATCAATCAATGCAAAACTCAAGGGCCTTTGCTGGGCATACGACAGCAAACTGAGCAGCAAAGCATTCAAACAAACGCTTTTGCCGCTGCCGGTCGTACCGCCAAGCAACAAATGGGGCGTTGTCGCCAAATCAAAGACCAGCGGTTTGCCTTCGATGGTGACACCGGGGCTCACAGGCAGCAGCATTGCATTCAGATCGAACGATGCGGTAGCACGCTTGAAGTGCACGGTATCGACCGCCTGCCATTCTTCCATTGGACGCGGCAGGTCGAGGAAGCAGGTTTTGGGCTCGCGCGCATCGGTCAGGCTCAGGGTGTTGCCAATGCCCAAAGAAAAACCCAGTTCATCCAGATGGCTGTCCAGCGTTTTGCGGTCGGTCGCCTTGGACAGAAATAGTTTGTAGCGGTTAATGCGTGGCCCCGCCAGGGTTTCTCGGATTTCGGCGTTGACGCCCACGGTGCGCAAATGCTGCAGCAGCATAGCGCGTGCTGCTTCGTCGAGCTCTTTGGCTTCGATGCCACCGACTGCCACCTCTGTCGATGGTAGCGTGGCATCGCCTTGTTCCGGCAGATTGGCCTTGCGCACCAGAACATCGACAAACGCTTTGAAATCGCCTCCAGTCTCTTCGCGGTAGCGCTCGAGCAACAAGATGCCACGGTGCCAGTGGTCGCGCACCAGCTTTTGCAGTGCCTCCAGCGTCAACGTTTCTTCGCCCCGCCTGCGCAGCACCTCTCCGAGCATGCCAATCCACAGGTAGTTGCAGCTGGCTTCGTCGCCGAACAGCTGCAAGCCTTTGATGACGCCCCCCTTGGCATCCGGGGCGGGCTCAGGAAAGGAATCCAGGCCCAGTGAGCAGCCCAGTGCCAGCCGGATGATTTCGTAGTTGCTTTCGGCGCCGATCAGTTTTTTGAGATCTTTGCCGATGGTGTCGGCCTCGCGGCTGCTGGAATAGGAGGCGGTCAGAATGTCGCTGATGCTGGTCATTGCGCTGCCTTGGCAAAATAGTTGTCCACAGTGGCCCGCGTCTTGCCTACACCATGCCCAGCCTGCTCATGATGCAACAGGTAGCTGCATGCCACATGGGCGTTCAGACGATCGAACTCCACTGCGCCGATTTCTTTGTCCTGGGCCAGCAAAATGACCTGGCGCGAATCGTCGCTGGTCCAGTAATCGAGCAGGTTGTTGCAGTGTTGCTCCGACAAACGCGCAAGCGGGGTGTCCACGATCAACGGCACCTTGTATCCCGTGACCTCCGCCAGTGCCCCCACCAGCGACAGCACGAAAAGCTGCGATTCACCAGAAGATTTGGGCAGCTTGATTTCAGTGCCTTCGTGGCTGTAGAGGATGGCCTTGCCATCGTCCTGCACCACGATCCGGGCGACCTGATCCTTGTGGTGCAGGGAGCGGAAAATCCGGGTGGCCGCTTTGGACAATGCGTCCAGCTTGAGCTGAAACAAGGCGGGCAGCAACTCGTCGATCATGGCGATGGTGCGTTCGGCCCGCTGTGCAGCCACACGTTCAGGGCGCCCCTCGGTCAGCCGCTTACGTTCGCGCTCATAGTTTGCCGTGAGTTGCGGCAATTCGGATTCCAGGGTGCGCAATTGATTTTTGTGCTGCTCAATTTCTCCGCTGAGGCCATCCATGAGTTGCTGTACGGCCCGCAGATCGGCGGAAATTTGATCGACTTCAGCGGATCGATCGACCCCGCTGGCGCCTTCGAGGCGGATGCGCTCCTGCTGCGCGCGCCATTTCATCTCGGCCAGCTCTTCGAGCTTGGTGGCCAGAGCGCGCAACGCGCCGCCAGACAGCTGGATACGTTGGCGCATTTCAGCCAGTTGACGCCGTTCGTTGCCCTGCAAATAGGTGTGCCACTGCGCATCCGCGCATCCCTCTGGTCGCGGGTAGTACAGGCTTTCCCAGGCTTCACGAAGCGTTTTTTCCAGGTCATTGCGCCCATTGGGTATGTGGCACATGGCTTGTATGTATTCCGACTTGAAAAAAATGTCCTGGAACTTCTGCCAGCGCGGCTGCTGGGAGTCGCGGAAACCTTCCCACGCCGTCAAGGTGTCTTCCTGGGCCAAGGCTTCGGTCAATGACTCCTGGAGCTGGCGGCTGATCAACTGCAAAGGCAAGGCAGTGGACATCTTGTCACGCAGTTGGCTGCGGTATTGCTCTTCCTCCTGCTCCAGTCGTGCAATCGTTCCAACCACTTCGGCCAAGGTGCGCGCATCGCTGCCTTGGGCGAAATCGCGCAACTGGCGCGTCAGTCGCTCGCGCGTTTCACTGTTTTGCTGGAATTCATCCTGCATCAGTTGCAAGGCATCGGCCAACTGCTGGCGCTGCGCCATAGCCACCTCCAGTGCTTCACGCAACTGGTCTACTTGCTGCTCATCGATGCCACCGGATTGCTTGAGTTTGGCGGTGCTGTAGGTTGATAGCCTTTCACGCAGTTCCTTGATCAGCACGACACCCATCAGATTTTCAAGCCCTGACCGCACCCAACCGGTGCGATCTTCATCGGCCAGCGCGGCGATCTTCTCGCCATCAAAAAAGAAGAATGGAGCCAGCCAAGGCGGCACAGCGTAACTGGTGAGCAGATCGGGCAACTCTGAATCGGGCAAGGCCCGCCAGACGCTGGATCGCTGCCCCTGGGATTCGATCACCAGTCGCTGGTTGTCGTAGCGGCCTTGATTGGTGAAGAACCATTTTCGGGTAATGCGCAGGCAGCCTTTGCTTGGCCTCATGATCTCGATGACCACCTCCATGCGCTCCTCACCATTGCGTAAAGCGTGCTTGTAGAACGCGGTTTCAAGAAAATGACCATAGCCCTTGGCTTTCAGGCCGGCCCGGTCCAGTGCCTTGTGGTTGACTGCTTCTTCGCCGTACAGGCCCACATAGACGGCTTCGAGCAACGTGGTCTTCCCGTAACCATTGAGGCCGCCAATCAGCACCAGATTTTTCCCGTCAGCTGGCTGTGGGAACTCGAAAACCTGATTCTGGTAGCTCTTGAAATTGCGCAGCGTTATGCGTGATATCCACATGACTAGCCCCCATCGGCCATCAGGATGGCATCGAAATCATCGTTGAGGCCACGGGCTCTTTGTTTGTGTGCATGGTCACGGTAGGCGGAAACGAGGCGGGCAAACTGTTCGTCGGAAACCCCGTGCTGGTGCAGCAAGGCGCTGACCGTGGCATGAACGTCCGGGTCGCGCCACAAGGGCAGGTCGTCGACGCCGCACTCAATGGCAATGTTGCTCGCGTTATTCACTGATGTACTCCCTCTGGTTTTGCTGTATCAAATCTTCGGCCCATGCGCGGTGGATGGCTTCGATTTCGGCATCGCTGATCAGGCGTGCGCCATAGGCCTTCTCTGTGGCCTGAAGGCGCTCCAAGATCATCTGGCGGGCGGCCACGGTGAAGGGTCCGGGCACCAAGCGCCCATTGGCCACCGTGATCTTTCCAGAGCGGCGTCGGCTTTGGCGCAAGGTCTGGTCGTTTCGGATTTCCTTGAGCCAGTCGCGAAAATCAATCAAGGGTGCGTACTGCACATTGCCGCTGTCCACAAAGCCTTGCAGGCTTCTGTCTTTTTCGACCACCGTACAAGTCCAGCAACCGAAGCGGCTGGAATTGGTGCCACAGCCCGGCGCATCTTCTTGTGACAGCACGATGGGGCATTCGCCGCCAGCAGCATCGCGGTAAAGCTTGACCAGGCGGCTGTTGTCGCCACCCCACGCAGGTGGGAAGCTTGAAAGCAGTTCCCAGACCTCATCGGTGGTCAAATCCACGATGGGGCGATAGATGTATGCACCGACAAGGCTGTTATGGGGGCTCAGGCTTGAATCTGCGTCGTTTTGATAGCTGTCTATCCGACGTCGGCGAACCTCGGATTCATTGCGCCGTACTCCCAGCAAGATGATGGCTGCACCATTGGCTGTCACCTGCTCGCGGATATAGCGACTCGTCGGCTGGATTTTGAGCCGGTCTGTACACCAGCGCATCTGCTGGTTCGGGCTGGGATAGCCCTTACCGATCAGCAAGTGCCAAAAGGTGTGCGCCAGCTCCGGTGTAGTTGTTGCCACCTTTAACGGCAGATCATGGATTAGTGCGCCAGTCTCAATTTCCTGCAATGACTGCATCAAATGCGATACCACCAGCGGACTTTCGACCAGGGTGTCGTTGGCGATCAGGTGGACTTTGCGATTTAGGCGGCTAGGTGATATGTCCATCAAGGCAGCAAACACCAGTTGTGCGACCAATGTGCTGTCTTTGCCACCCGAAAAACCGATGATCCACGGATAGTCCTGCTCGCCGGAGAGGTACTCGGCTCGGACAGCGTTGACTAGGGTTTCATAAATGTGGTGCACGAGTGTCTGGCTTCAAAGGGTGCAGGCTTCAGATCTGCTCAGGACCCTTGACTACGATTTCATGGAATGAGATGTCGCCTGATTCTACGTTTTTCGTAGAGACAGCCTATGGCAGTCTGGCGACTATGCCCGGGTGGTCAAACAAGCCGTCCATTCACCCTGCTGCTTCGGTGCGCGCCTGCGCCAAGCACGCGAGCGGATGGGCTTGCCCCAAGACAAGCTGGGGGTGATGATCGGCCTTGACGAAGGCAGCAGCAGTGCCCGTATCAGCCGCTACGAGACAGGCGTGCATGAGCCTGCTTTCAATATCGCCTGCAAGCTGGCTCAGGCTTTGCAAGTGGATGTTGCGTACTTCTATTGTGAAGACGACTGGTTGGCAAACGCTGTCCTGCGCCTGCAACATCTGACCCAAGCGCAGAGAAGCGATCTCGATGCTTGGCTCGCAGATATTGCGCCCGCTGAGCCTTGTGTTAACTGACGGCGGCCACTCCAATCTGCGTTTTATGCCTTTTCGGGCTCCAGCGCTTGTGCAATAAGCGCTGGCAGCTATCAAAACAAAAGCAAAAACCGGCGTGATGCCGGTTTTTTTGTGGGTGCAGATGCCGTGGATCAGGCGTTCTCACGCACCTGCACCTCGCCGCGCAGCGTGTAGGCCTTGGCCTCGGTGATGGTCACGTCGACCATCTGCCCCACCAGGCGCGGCTGGCCGGCAAAGTTGACCACGCGGTTGCATTCGGTGCGGCCCATGAGTTCGCTGCCATCGCGCTTGGAGGCGCCTTCGACCAGGATGCGCTGCACCTTGCCCACCAGGCCCTCGCTGATGCTCTTGATGTTGCCGTTGATCACGGACTGCAGCTCGTGCAGGCGGCGCAGTTTGACCTCGTGCGGCGTGTCGTCGTGCAGGTTGGCAGCGGGCGTGCCGGGGCGCGGGCTGAAGATGAAGCTGAACGAGTTGTCGAAATGGATGTCGTAGATCAGCTTCATCATCTTGGCAAAGTCTTCTTCCGTCTCGCCGGGGAAACCGACGATGAAGTCGCTGCTCATGGCCAGATCGGGGCGGATGGCGCGCAGCTTCTTCACCGTGCTCTTGTATTCCATGGCGGTGTAGCCGCGCTTCATGGCCATGAGGATGCGGTCCGATCCATGCTGCACCGGCAGATGCAGGTGGTTGGCCAGCTTGGGGATGCGCCCGTAGGCCTCAATGAGCCGGGGCGTGAACTCGTTGGGGTGGCTGGTGGTAAAGCGCAGGCGCTCGATGCCCGGAATGTCGGCCACGTATTCAAGCAGCAGCGCCAGGTCGGCCACTTCACTGGTGTCGCCCATAGGGCCCCGGTAGGCGTTCACGTTCTGGCCCAGCAGGGTGATTTCCTTGACGCCCTGGTCGGCCAGGCCCGCCACTTCCACCAGCACGTCGTCGAACGGGCGGCTCATCTCTTCGCCGCGCGTGT
The DNA here is from genome assembly GCF_003345135.1 of Acidovorax sp. BoFeN1. Lineage (NCBI taxonomy): Bacteria > Pseudomonadati > Pseudomonadota > Betaproteobacteria > Burkholderiales > Comamonadaceae > Acidovorax > Acidovorax sp. BoFeN1. The sequence goes on along the minus strand of NZ_QOZT01000036.1, from coordinate 22,390 downwards.
AGGGCACTACGCAGTAGCTGCAGTATTTGCTGCAGCCTTCCATGATTGACACAAACGCCGATGCGCCCTCGACGCGCGCGGGTGGCAGGTGGTCAAATTTTTCGATCTCGGGAAAGCTGATGTCCACCTGTGGGCGGTCCTGCCGATCGCGCTCGTTCAGCATTTCGGGCAGGCGGTGCAGGGTTTGGGGGCCAAATACCACGTCCACGTAGGGCGCGCGCTTGATGATCTCGGCGCCTTCCTGGCTGGCGACACAACCGCCCACGCCGATTTTCACGCCCTTGGCTTTCAGGTGCTTGATGCGGCCAAGGTCGCTGAAAACCTTCTCCTGCGCTTTTTCGCGCACCGAACAGGTGTTGAACAGAATCAGGTCGGCCTCATCCACATTCTGGGTGGGTTCATAGCCCTGGGCGGCGTTCAGCACATCGGCCATCTTGTCCGAGTCGTACTCGTTCATCTGGCAGCCGAAGGTTTTGATAAAGACTTTTTTGGACATGGCGATTTCTCAAACAGGAATGCACGCCATGGCGCACAGGGGCGCGTGGCGTGAACTGCACACCACCGGGCAAGCCGGTGGTTGCGGCGGTTATCTGGGGGTTGTGTCCGACTCGACGCGGAAGTTGCGCCCGACGGAATCGCTGGCCTTGCGTGGCTGGCTTGCCTCTGCCTTGGTGAGGATCCAGGCCGAAATCAAGAGGCCCGTGCTGGGCTCGATGACGTAGTTCACCTTGAAACGCTGCCCCAAAACCGTGTGGGCCATGACCAGCGTGTTCTGTGGGCTGAACAGCCGCATTCCGGGGGCCATGCGGATGGCGTTGCCGTTCAGGGTGGCGTCGGCGGTGCTGTTGACGGTGAGTTCGCCGCGCAGCGCGGCATCGGGGAAGTTGCGCACCGACCCCATGCCCGAGGGTACCTGGGCGGTGGCAGGGGTGCTGGCCAGCACCAGGGCAGTGCCCAGCGCAGCCGCGAGGGCGCGCCAGAAGCTGTGGGGTGATGTAGTGGCCGAAAACGGGGTGGCGCGGCAGCGGGTCATGGTGTGTATCCAGAGGCTGGGGTGAAAGGGACGCTCATTTTACGCGGCTGCCCCTGGGCCGGGGTGGCGGGCGTCCGGTGTTCGAAAAATCTGCCGTGAGAGAGCGGCTGGTGCGAAGACATCGCCCATGGAAAAAGCCCGCAACAGAGAACTGTTTGCGGGCTTTTGAATGGTGGTGGTGATAGGTGGATTTGAACCACCGACATCAGCATTATGAATGCTGCGCTCTAACCAACTGAGCTATATCACCGCAGTACAAAATTATAGAACAAATTTACTGGTGGGTGAAGTTCGCCGTGCGCTTGTTGACGAAGGCGTCCATGCCTTCCTTCTGGTCCTGGGTGGCGAACAGCGCATGGAACAGTCGGCGCTCGAACATCACGCCGTCAGACAGTGAGCCTTCGAAGGCCCGGTTCACCGACTCCTTGGCGGCCATCACCGCAATTTGCGAGAAGTTGGCAATGACCAGGGCTGCGCCCAGGGCTTCTTCCATCAATTTGTCCAGAGCGACCACGCGGCTCACCAGGCCTGCGCGTTCTGCCTCCACGGCGTCCATCATGCGGCCGGTGAGGGCCATGTCCATGGCTTTGGATTTGCCCACTGCGCGCGGCAGGCGCTGTGTGCCACCCGCGCCGGGGATCACCCCGAGCTTGATTTCGGGCTGGCCAAACTTGGCGTTGTCGGCGGCGATGATGAAGTCGCACATCATGGCCAGTTCGCAGCCGCCACCCAGTGCAAAGCCGCTCACGGCCGCAATCACGGGTTTACGGATGGCGCGGATCTGCTCCCAGTTGCGGGTGATGTAGTCGCCCTTGTAGGCGTCGGCGAAGCTGTATTTGGCCATGGCGCCAATGTCGGCACCGGCGGCAAACGCCTTTTCGCTGCCCGTGATGATGGTGCAGCCAATCTTTTCATCGGCATCAAACGCCTTGAGCGCCTCGCCCAGTTCGTTCATGAGCTGGTCGTTCAGGGCATTCAGTTGTTTGGGGCGGTTCAGCGTGATGACGCCAACCTTGTCCGCTTCGATGCGAACCTCAATGGTTTCGTAGGCCATGAAATCTCCTGGGTTGATGGGTTATTCAGACAACCTGGGGGACTATACCGAAGCACAAAGTCGGGCCGGTTGTGCTCCGCGATGGCGCTGCCGCTCAGGCCAGCCAGCGTCCCAGCGCAGTGCTGTCGGTTGCGGTGAGGCTGATGGTGTCTGGCGTTGCTGCAGTGGCCTTGCGGCTGCGCTGCCCTGCCGGTTTTGATTTGCCGGGGGCAACAGCCGCCTGTGCAGCCGGCAGCGCCATGGGCAACTGCAGCAGGCGGCCATCGCGTGCCACCACGGCGGTGACCTGTGTCGCCGCTCCCGCATAAAACGCCACATCCTCCAGCCGGGCAATGCGCCAGCCCTGGCCTTGCACTTGCAGGCCCAGCCATTCATCACCTGAGGCCATGCCCGCCTTTTCGGCGGGGCCGCCACGCAGCACGGTCTTGAGCTGCACGCTGTGGTTTTCGGTGACGCGCAGGCCCAGGCGCTGCGCCAGCTGGGGCTGCTCGGGCTTGAGTGCCACTCCATGAGCGGCCAGCAGCTCGGCCAGGGGGAGTTCGGCGGTGCTGTGCACCCACTGGTCCAGCTCGTTGTCAAAGGACCGCCCCGCCAGCGAGGCCAGCTCGGCGCGCAGGTCGGCCTCGGTCATGGGGCCGCCGGCGCAGCGCTTCCAGAGGGCGCGCATCACGTCGTCGAGTGTGGTCTTGCCTTCACGGCGCAGCGTGAGATCCAGGCACAGGGCGACCAGCGAGCCCTTGGTGTAGTAGCTCACCGTGGCGTTGGGGGTGTTTTCATCCTGGCGGTAATACTTCACCCAGGCATCAAAACTGGCCTGCGCCACCGTCTGCACGCTGCGGCCCGGTGTCTGCAGCACCTGGTTGGTGGCCTTGGCCAGCAGCTTGAGGTAGGTGGCATCGTCGATCAGACCCGCACGGCGCAGCAGCAGGTCGTCGTAGTAGCTGGTGAAGCCCTCAAAAAACCACAGCAGCTGGGTGTAATTCTCCTGGCTGTAGTCGTAGCGGAAAAACTCTGCCGGGCGCAGGCGCTTGACGTTCCAGGTGTGGAAATACTCGTGGCTGATGAGGCCGAGCAAGGTGGTGTAGCCATCGCTGGCGCGCGCTTCGCCCGTGCGGGGCAGGTCACGCCGGCCGCAAATCAGGGCCGTGGAGTTGCGGTGTTCCAGGCCGCCATAGCCGTCGTGAACGGCATTGAGCATGAAGAGGTAATTTTTGATTGGCGGCTTGCCCTTGCCCTTGCCGTGCCAGAAGCGGATGGCGGTCTCGCAGATTTTCTGGGTGTCGGCCAGCAGGCGTTTGCCGTCAAACGATGGCGCGGCACCCGCCACCACGAAGCGGTGGGCCACGCCGCAGGCGGTGAATTGCCCGCTCCAGAAGGTTCCCATTTCGACCGGGCAGTCCACCAGTTCGTCGTAGTGGCTTGCCGCATACGAGCCAAAGCCCCTTTTGTCGATGGACTGCGGCGTCAGCCCCGTGGCGACAGACCAGTGGGCGGTGGCCGCAGTGCTGGCGACTTCGAGTGCATGGGGTGCATCCTCTTGGCCATGCACACGCAGGCACACGCTGGTGCCATTGAAGAAGCCGCGCGAGGCATCCAGCCAGGCCGTGCGCACCGAGCTGTCGTAGGCACACACTTCGTAGGTAAGCACCAGGGGGCGGTCGGTGCGGCAGGTGGCGCGCCAGCGGTGCTTGTCCAGCTGCAAGAGGGGCACACGCCGGCCTTGTTGTGCACTCAGGCGCTGCAGATTTTTGGAAAATTCGCGCACCAGATAACTGCCCGGTATCCAGACGGGAAGCGACAACTCCTGTTGTTCCTGCGGGTGCGCCACGGTCAGTGTGACGGTGAACAGCCGGGCATGTGGGTCGGCGGCTTCGATGCGGTAGTGAACAGGGGCCTGGGTGGCCTGGCTGGCTTGGCTGGAGGGTTTGCGGGAGGTACGGAAGGTGGGCATGGGTGCGGCGTCGTGCAAGGCGGGTGCTTAGGAGGCTGTCGGACTCGGAAAACGTCGGCTGCAAACGGGCCGCAGCGGTCTTTTCATTTACCTTATTTTTGCCCCATAACCGTGCCATGAAGCTGCAAAGTCGGCAAAGACTGTCCTCGCTGGGGGCCATTTCCGCTTTCGACGCCCCAGGTCTGACGGCCTCCTGGCTCCGATGCGCGCTTCACCCGCCGGGGTCTCGGGGGCTGGGAAGGCGCGGGGAGTGATGTCCCCGCAGGCGTTCAGTTGCTGCTGGGGGCGCTGCCGGCCTCTGCCAGGCGCTTTTCCACATCCTGGGCGTTGATGGCGCCCGGAACGCGTGAGCCGTCGGTGAATATCAGCGTGGGGGTTCCGGTGATTTTGTATTTTTTGCCGAAGGCAAGATTGCGCTGAATGGCGCTGGTGTCGCAGCTGGCGGTATTGGGTGTCTTGTCGCGCAGCATGAAGTCGTGCCAGGTGGCGGCCCGGTCTTTGGCGCACCAGATGTTGCGGGATTTTTCTGCCGAGTCGGGGCTGAGGATAGGGTAGAGAAACAGATAGACCGTGATGTTGTCCACGTTCTGCATGTCCCGCTCGAAACGCTTGCAATAGCCGCAGTTGGGGTCTTCAAACACCGCCACCTTGCGTTTGCCATCGCCACGCACGATGGTGAAGGCATCCTTCAGGGGCAGGGCAGAAAAATCCACCGCCGTGAGTTTGTTAATGCGGTCTTCGGTCAGGTTGCGGCGCGCCTTGGTGTCGATCAGCTCGCCCTGGATGACGTAGTTGCCTTTGGCGTCGGTATAAAAAAGATCGGTGCCGATGCGCACTTCATACAGGCCAGGCATGGCAGTGGTGCGCACCTCGTCGATTTTTTCCATTTGCGGAATGCGTTCGGCCAGCGTTTTGCGGATGGCGGCCTCCTGGGCGGAAGCGGTGAAACTCAGGGCGAAAGCGGCCGTGGCCAGCAGGGTGGGAATCAATTGCATCGTGTTCTCGTTCAGTGGTGTCGCTGCGGCTGCCTGTGCAGCCACCAAGTTCAGTGGGTTCCCATGGCCTGGCGAGCCATCCATTCCTTCAGGGGGCCGCTGCGCTCGAAACCATTCATGCCCCAGTTGCGCAGCGCCTGCCATGGCCCTTCGGTCCGCGCAAAAAGCTGCTGCAGACTGTCGGTTGCCAGCCCCATGGGCAGCATGTCCGCCTTGCGCTCGCGCTCGTAACCGCGCAGCAAGCGCAAATCCGCCACGCTGCGCCAGTAGTCGCGTCCGTGCAGCACGCGGGCCAGGACCTGCGCATCTGCCAGCCCCATGTTCAGCCCTTGTCCTGCCAGTGGATGCACGTTGTGCGCAGCATCACCGGCGAGTACCCAGCTGCGTGCCTGGCCGCCCTGCATAGGCAGAGCCCCGCACCAGCGGTTGGCGCGCGCCTGCTGCAAGGGCCAGGCCGCACGCTCACCACTCAGCTGCAATGCGCCGAGTGCGCCATGACTGGCGTCTTGCAGGCGCTGGGCGAATTCTTGCGGTTCCAGCGCCAGCAACTCGGGTACCCGTTCCTTGATGACAGACCAGACCACTGCCACGGAGTTCCCCTGCGCACCGTCCAGCGGCAAAAAAGCCAGGATGCCGTCGGGCAAAAACCACTGGCGGGCAACCTGGCCGTGGGGGCGTTCGCACGTCAGCCGCGTGGCAATGGCGTGCTGTTCGTAGGCCGTCACCTCGAAGTCCACCCCAAACTCGCTGCGGGTGCGGCTGGCCCGGCCTTCGCACACCGCGGTAAGGGCCGCGGGCACTGGCTCTGGCACCACCTCCACTTGCGGCTGGTAGCGCACGGCTTCTGCCAGGCGGGCTTCCAGCGCTGGCACATCCACAATCCAGGCCAGTGCGTCCGCGCCCTGGGTGGCGGCGTCAAAGTGCACTGCGCCACCCTGGTCGCCAAACACCTGCATTTGTGTCACTGCCGTGGCATGGGCCGGGTCGGGCCAGCTGCGCAACGACTCGAGCAACTGGCGCGAGGCCGCATTCAGTGCATAGGCTCGCACATCGCCAGTGGGCGCAACCGCGGGAGCGGGTGCAGCCACCAGGGCTACGCGCAGCCTCTCGCGGGCCAGCAGCAAGGCCAGGGTGCGGCCCACCACGCCGGCGCCACGGATACAGATGTCAAAGGTTTTTGCCATGGCGGCATTGTAGGAGGGCCCTACGGACCGGAGGGCGGGGCAAAATGGCGCACCCGGCCCTTGCGGCCGCTGTCAGGAGCTTTGCGGCGTGACTTCTTTCCCTGAATCCGATCTGTCGGGCACGATCTCGCGCCTGTTTGTTTACCCGGTCAAATCCTGCGCGGGGATAGAGGTGCAGGAGGCATTGCTCACCGAAACCGGCCTGGACCTGGACCGTGCCTGGATGGTGGTGGATGCCCTGGGCGTGTTCCTGACCCAGCGCGCCTTGCCCCGCATGGCGCTGATTCGCCCCCAGCTCAAGACTTCGGAACTGGTGCTGCGCGCCCCGGGCATGCTGGCGCTGCATTTGGCAGTGGATGCCGTGGAGGGCCCGGCCACCGTCACGGTATGGAAGGACACCGTGCCTGCCTGGGACATGGGCCCCCTGGCTGCGCAATGGTTCAGCGATTTTCTGGGGCAACCCTGCCGTCTGGTGCGGTTTGACCCGCACTACCGCCGTCTGTCGAGCACAGATTGGACCCAGGGGGTCGAGGCGCTCAACCAGTTTTCTGACGGATTTCCCTTGCTGGTGGTCAGCGAGGCATCGTTGGCAGAGCTCAATGCCCGTCTGGTCGCTACCGGGCAGGAGCCCGTGGGCATGGAGCGTTTTCGGCCCAACGTGGTGCTGGCGGGGGTGCAGGCGCACGACGAAGACCGCGTGGACATGGTGCGCGTGGCGGTGGGGCAGCAAGAGGTGCACTTGCAGCCCGTCAAGCCTTGCGCACGCTGCCCCATTCCCAACATCGATCCGGCCACCGCACACAGCAGCCCGGTGGTGACGGACACCTTGCAGGCCTATCGGCAGGACCCGCGCGTAGGGGGCGCCATCACCTTTGGCATGAACGCCATCGTTCGGCAGGGGGTGGGACAGGTGCTGCGCGTGGGGCAGCCCATTGGCGCAGATGTGCGTTTCGACTGAACGTCGCGGCGCGCGAAAACCGGGCCAGGCCACAGGCCCGTAAAATCAGTGGTTTGTCTTCAGAACACCAGAAAGCCCTGCCATGAGCCTCCAATGCGGCATCGTGGGCCTGCCCAACGTCGGCAAGTCCACCCTCTTCAACGCCCTGACCAAGGCCGGCATCGCCGCCGAGAACTATCCCTTTTGCACCATTGAGCCCAATGTGGGCGTGGTGGAGGTGCCCGACCCGCGCCTGCAGCAGCTGGCCGAGATCATCCAGCCCGAGCGCATCGTGCCGGCCATCGTCGAATTTGTGGACATCGCAGGCCTGGTGGCCGGTGCCAGCCAGGGCGAAGGCCTGGGCAACCAGTTTCTGGCCCACATCCGTGAAACCGATGCCATCGTGAACGTGGTGCGCTGCTTCGAAGACGACAACGTGATCCACGTCGCCGGACGCGTTGATCCGATCTCGGACATCGAAGTCATCCAGACCGAGCTGTGCCTGGCCGACATGGGCACCGTGGACAAGGCGCTCAACCGCTACACCAAGGCCGCCAAGTCGGGCAACGACAAGGACGCCGCCAAGCTGGTGGCGCTGCTCACGCGCATCCAGGCCGCCCTCAATGAAGGCAAGCCCGCCCGCTCTGTGGACATCACCAAGGAAGAGCAGCCCCTGCTCAAGTCCTTGTGCCTGATCACCGCCAAGCCCGCCATGTTTGTCGGCAACGTCAGCGAAGACGGCTTTGAAAACAACCCCTTCCTGGATCGTCTGAAGGAATATGCTGCCAGCCAGAATGCTCCCGTGGTGGCGATTTGCGCCAAGATGGAAGCCGAAATGGCCGAGATGAGCGACGAAGACCGCGACATGTTCCTGGCCGAGATGGGCCAGACCGAGCCGGGCCTGGCCCGCCTGATCCGGGGTGCCTTCAAGTTGCTGGGCCTGCAGACTTACTTCACCGCCGGCGTGAAGGAAGTGCGCGCCTGGACCATCCACATTGGAGACACCGCCCCGCAGGCTGCCGGCGTGATCCACGGCGACTTCGAACGCGGCTTCATCCGTGCACAGACCATAGCGTTTGACGATTTCATTGCCTACAAAGGTGAGCAAGGCGCCAAGGATGCCGGCAAGATGCGCGCAGAAGGCAAGGAATACGTCGTGAAAGACGGCGATGTACTGAACTTCCTGTTCAACGTCTGACCCCTGGTGCATGGGCCTCGTGGCCCTGCGCCCCTGTCCCTGCGCTGCCTGGCGGTTGCAGGGTTTTTTTATGCCCGACGATGGGCCTTTCGCGGCCCGCACGCCGCATTCTCTTTTTTACCCCGGGACATGAATCCAGGAATTGTCTACGCCACCCTTGCCTACATGGCCTGGGGCTTGTTTCCGCTGTATTTCCGGGAAGTGGCCCATGTGCCGGCGCTGGAGGTGGTGGTGCACCGCACCGTCTGGTCGCTGGTGTTCGTGTTTGCCGTGCTGGCGGTGCGCAGGCATTGGGGCTGGATGCGCGCCCTGTGGGGCCAGCCAAGGGTGCTGGGGGCGTTTGCGGTGTCGGCGCTGCTGCTGTCGGGCAACTGGCTCACCTATGTCTGGGCGGTGCAGAACCAGCATGTGGTGGACGCCAGCCTGGGCTACTTCATCCTGCCGCTGGTGAATGTGGCGCTGGGTTTTGTTTTTCTGCACGAACGGCCCCGCCCGGGGCAGTGGCTGGCCGTGGCGGTGGCGGCGGCCGGTGTGCTGTGGCTGGCGGTGCAGGCCGGGCGCGTGCCCTGGATTGCGCTGGCACTGGCCCTGAGCTTTGGTTTTTATGGGCTGATGCGCAAGGTGGCCACGCTCGGTGCGCTGGAAGGGCTGGCGCTGGAGACCATGATGTTGGCGCCGGTGGCGGTGGCTGCACTCGCCGTATGGTCGTCGCAGGGGCAGGGCGCGCTGGTGCAGGGGGATACGGCCACCGTGGCGTGGCTGCTGGTAGCCGGCCCCATGACTGCGGTGCCCTTGTTGCTGTTTGCGGCGGGTGCGCGCCTGATTCCCATGGCCACGCTGGGCATCCTGCAGTACATCTCGCCCAGCCTGCAGTTCGCGCTGGGGATCTGGCTGTTTCACGAGCCGTTCGAGCCTGCGCGCCTGGTGGGTTTTGTGCTGATCTGGGCGGCGCTGCTGGTGTACAGCCTGGAGGGCTGGTGGACCCGCCGGAGCAGTGCCGCAGCGTGAGCGCGGGTTGGAACAGCGGTTTGAACCACTTATTGAGTAAAATTCGGCTCTAGCGCTTATGGGGTAAGCGCAAACTGCTATGTTTTTAGTAGCATTTTGCTACCCTGTTGGCGCTGCGGGTGGTGGACTGGATGAGCGCCGGGCCCAGCCCGCAAGGCGGGATCGTGCGGTGGCCGCCGGTTTGTGCACTTTGCTTGCCCACGGGTGGTTGACACCGATCAATCCGCGCCCACACTGTGCGGCATTGTCTTTTTGTCCGGCGCGCAGCGCTGCCCTCCATGCCCGATGCACCTGTTGACACGTTCCCGGCGCCGCCTGCATCGTCAGTACCGCCTGCACCGTCTGGTGCTGCCGTGGTGTTCCATGCGCGCGATTTGTGCAAGACCTACCAGACGGGCGAAGTGCAAGTGCGCGCGCTGCACGATGTCAACCTGGATATCGTGCGCGGCGAGTTCGTGGTGCTGCTGGGTGCCTCGGGCAGCGGCAAATCCACGCTGCTCAACATCCTGGGCGGGCTGGATGTGCCCACCAGCGGCGAGGTGCGTTTTGCCGACCATGCCCTCAGTGGCGCCAGCGAGAGCGAGCTCACCACCTACCGGCGCGAGCATGTGGGTTTTGTCTTTCAGTTCTACAACCTGATCCCCAGCCTGACCGTGCGCGAAAACGTGGCCTTGGTCACCGACATCGCACCGCACCCCATGCCGATTGACGAGGCGATTGGCCTGGTGGGCCTGACGCCGCGCCAGCACCACTTTCCGGCGCAGCTGTCGGGTGGTGAGCAGCAGCGCGTGGCGATTGCCCGCGCCATCGTCAAGCGCCCCGATGTGCTGCTGTGCGACGAGCCCACCGGCGCGCTCGACTACCAGACCGGCAAGATGGTGCTGGAGGTGATCGCCCGCATCAACGCCGAGCTGGGCACCACGGCGGTGGTCATCACGCACAACGCGGCCATCGCTGCCATGGCCGACCGCGTGGTGTACCTGGTGGATGGCACCATCCAGCGCATCGAGCGCAATGCGCACCGGCTCTCGCCTTCGGAGCTGTCGTGGTGAGGCAGAAAATACACCCACGCTCGCCCGCTGCGCGGGGTCCGCTGCCCCCCAAGGGCGCCGCTTTTTGCCTTGGGGCGGCCCGGCGGCAATAAATATGAAAGCCCTTGACCGCAAACTGCTGCGCGACTTGCGCCGCATGTGGAGCCAGGCGCTCACCATCGCGCTGGTGGTGGCCAGCGGCCTGGGCGGGTTCATCACCACCTTGTCGGCGGTGGAATCGCTGGCGCTGGCGCGCGACCAGTTTTATGCCCAGGGGCACTTTGCCGATGCGTTTGCCGCCGTCAAGCGTGCGCCGCTGGCACTGGCCGAGGTGTTGCGCGGCGTGCCCGGCGTGGCCGATGTGCAGGTGACGGTGGAGCAGGTGGTGCGCGTGGAGATCCCCGGCCTGGTCGATCCCATCATTGGCCAGCTCATTGGCGTGGACCTGCGCCAGCTGCCGCGCATGAACCAGGTCACGGTGCGCAGCGGCTGGGCGCTGGCCCCGCCCGGCGCGGGGCAGGGCCGCAGCGACAGCGCCATCGATGCGCTGGTGTCCGAAGGCTTTGCCCGCGTGCGCGGGCTGCACCCGGGCGACGAGCTGATTGCGCTGGTCAACGGCAAGCGCCGCACGCTGCGCATCGTGGGTACGGCGCTGTCGCCCGAGTACATCTTTGCGGGCATGGCGGGCATGCCCGACCTGCGCGGCTTTGGCGTGTTCTGGGTGGACCGCGAGGCACTGGCCGCGGCCTACGACATGCAGGGCGCATTCAACCGCGTGGCCGTCAAGCTGGCGCCGCAGGCGTCAGAGCCCGCCGTGCTTGATGGCCTGTCGCGCCTGCTGGCGCCCTACGGCGGGCGCGACGCCCGCGGCCGCGAGGACCAGTCTTCGCACGCCATGCTCGACAACGAGATCAAGGAGCAGCGCGTGATGGGCACCTTGCTGCCCGCCATCTTTCTGGCCGTGGCGGCTTTTTTGCTGCATGTGGTGCTTTCGCGCCTGGTGGCCACGCAGCGCGAGCAGATCGCTGCGCTCAAGGCGCTGGGCTATGCCAATGCGGCCATTGCCGGGCATTACCTCAAGCTGGTGGCCGTGATCGTGGTGGTGGGGCTGGCACTGGGCGTGGCGCTGGGCAACGTGCTGGGCACCATGCTGACCGGGTTGTACGCCGAGTTCTTCTTTTTCCGGTGTTCGAGCACCGCATCGCGCCCTGGCTGATTCTGGTGGGCGCGGGGGTCACCGGCACCACAGCCCTGCTGGGCACGCTCAGCGCCATCGGAGCCACCGTGCGCCTGGCCCCGGCCGAGGCCATGCGCCCGCCTGCCCCGGGCCAGTATCGGCGCACCGTGCTGGAGCGCCTGGGCGTGCGCCGCATACCGGCCGGGCTGCGCATGATCCTGCGCAACATGGAGCGCAAGCCCCTGCGCACCACGCTCACCATCGGCGGCACGGCGGCGGCGGTGGCCATCGTGGTCATGGGCAACTTCTTTCGCGATGCCATCGACCATATCGTGGACACCACTTTTCACCTCGCCATGCGCAGCGATGTGAATGTGTGGATGACCGAGCCGGTGGATGCCCTGGCCCGCCTGCAGCTGGCGCGCCTGCCGGGGGTGACGGGCGTGGAGGCCGCGCGCAGCGTGGCGGTGCGCATGGCCTACGGCCACCGCAGCGAGCGGGTGGGGCTGCAGGGCGTGGCGCCGGGCGCGCAGCTGCTGCGCGTCATCGATGTGGATGGCCGGCAAAGCCCCGTGCCTGACGCCGGTCTGCTGCTGACAGACCGCCTGGCTGACAAGCTCGGGGTGCGCGTGGGCGACAGGGTGCGCGTGGAGGTGCTGGAGGGCCGCCAGCGCACGCTGTATGTGCCCGTGCAGGCCACCGTGCGCGAAATGATGGGCCTGAACGCCTATGTGCAGCGCGATGTGCTCAACCGTTGGCTGCAGGAGGGCGATGTGGCCTCGCAGTTTGACGTGGCGCTGGAGCCGGGCTCGGAGGCGCGCTTTCTGGAGGCCACCAAGGCGCTGCCGGTGGTGGCGGGCGCGTTCAGCAAGGCCACACTGCTGCGCAACATGCAGGATGTGAGCGCGCGCAATGTGCGCATCATGAGCACCATCCTCACGCTGTTTGCGGCCGTGATTGCGGTGGGCGTGGTTTACAACAACGCCCGCATTGCGCTGGCCGAGCGCACCTGGGAGCTGGCCAGCCTGCGCGTGCTGGGATTTACGCGGGGCGAAGTGTCGGCGCTGCTGCTGGGCGAGCTAGCGATTGGCATCGCGCTGGCGCTGCCGCTCGGTATGGCCATGGGCCTGGGGCTGGTGCACCTGCTGGTGGAACTGCTCAAGAACGACCAGTTTCTGTTCCCGGTGGTCATCAGTGCGCGCACCTATGCCTGGGCGGGGTTGTGCGTGGTGGCGGCCGGCCTGGCCAGCGCGCTGGTGGTGCGCCGGCAGATCGACCGGCTGGACATGGTGGGTGCGCTCAAGACGCGCGAATAGGCTGCGGCCAACAAGGCAAACAATGCAAGCAACAGGGACATGGCAATGCAAAAGAAAACGTTGATGCTGGGTGTGGGTGCGCTGGTGGTGCTGGGCGCACTGCTGGCGTGGGCATTTGCGCCCCGGCCGCTGCAGGTGGAGGCCACCGCCGTGGTGCAGGGCCGCTTCGAGGCGGGTATTGACGAAGACGCAAAGACCCGCCTGCGCGACCGCTACAGCATCTCGGCCCCTTTGGCAGGGCGGCTGGCGCGCATCGCACTGCGCGAGGGCGACGCGGTGCAGGCGGGCGACGTGGTGGCGCGCATCACCCCCGCCATGCCAGCATTGCTGGACGAGCGCAGCCTGCGCGAGCAGCAGGCCCGCGTCACGGCCGCCCAGGCCAATGTGCAGCGCGCCGCCGTACGCATCGAGCGCGCCCGGGTGGCCCAGGCGCAGGCCCGCAACGACCTGCGGCGCAGCGAACAGCTGGCGCAGCAGGGCTTTGTGGCCCCCACGCGGCTCGACACCGATCGCCTGGCGCTGCAGGCGGCCGAAAAAGACACCGACGCCGCGGTGCAGGACCAGCAGGTGGCCCGCGCCGATTTGGCCCAGGCCCGCGCGGCGCTGGATGTGGTGCAGCGCCCTGGCAGCGCGCCGTCGGGTAAGGCCTTTGAGGTGCTGGCCCCCGTGGCCGGCCGCGTGCTGCGGGTGGCCCAGGCCAGCGAGGGCGTGGTGGCGCTGGGCACCGTGCTGGTCGAGGTGGGCGACACCGCGCAGCTCGAAGTGGTGGCGCCGCTCTTGTCCACCGATGCGCTGCAGGTGCGCCCCGGCAGCCCCGTGCGCATTGAGCGCTGGGGTGGGCCGGGCGTGTTGCAGGGGCGCGTGCGCAGCGTGGAGCCGGCGGCGTTCACCAAGGTGTCGGCGCTGGGCGTGGAAGAGCAGCGGGTCAACGTGCTGATTGACCTGACCAGCCCGCCGGCGCAATGGGCCGCGCTGGGCGACGGCTATCGCGTGGTGGCGCGCGTGCTCACCCGCGAGGCGCCGGACGTCACCCTGGTGCCCGTGAGCGCGCTGTTTCCGCTGCCCGCCAGCGATACCGCCGCATCGGCCCCGATGGGGGATGCGGCCGCGCCGCGCATGGCCGTGTTTGTGGTCGAGGGTGGCCGGGCACGGCGCACGCCTGTGGTGCTGGAGGCGCGTGGCAGCACCCACGCCTGGGTGAAAGAGGGGCTGCAAGCGGGTGCCCAGGTCGTGGTGTACCCGCCCGCTGCGCTGACCGATGGTGCGCGTGTCCAGTTGCGCACCCCCTGACGGAGTGTTGACCCATGGTCTCTGAATCTCTGGTGGAAGCCTATGCCACCGCCGAGCAGCGCCTGCGCCAGTTGCAGCGCAGCCCCGAGGTTTTTGGCCACCCCACCGGCACCGTGGAGTGGATCGAAACCCATATCTCCTGGCTGCTGCTGGCGGGTGACTTTGTCTACAAGTTCAAGAAGCCGCTGAAGCTGGATTTTCTGGACTTCAGCACCCCCGCGCTGCGGCGCGGCGCCTGCGAGGAAGAGCTGCGCATCAACCGCCGCACCGCACCGGCCCTGTATCTGGGGCTGGTTGCGTTGACCGGTACGGCACACAGCCTGCAGCTGCAGCCTGCCGAAGCGGCCCCGGCCGACGCGGAACCGGCCGTGCGCATGCGCCGCTTTGCGCAGGAGGCGCTGCTGAGCCACCTGCTGGAGCAGCAGCGCCTGTTGCCCAGCCACATCGACGCCCTGGCGCAGCAGGTCGCGCAGTTTCATGCCAGTGCGGCGGTGGCCACGCCGCAACAGGGCTGGGGCACGGCCCATGCCGTGGTGGCACCGGTGCAGGATTGCCTGGCGGCGCTGCAGCCGCTGGTGGCGCAGGCCCTGCCAGACATGGGCCCCGCGCTGCGGCAGCTGGCGCAGTGGTGTGCCAGCCAAGGCACCGCGCTGGCGCCGGTGTTCCGGCAGCGCCTGCAGTCCGGGCGGGTGCGCGAATGCCATGGTGACCTTCATCTGGCCAATCTGGTGCTCATCGACGGGCAGCCGCAGCTGTTCGATGCGATTGAGTTCAACCCGGCGCTGCGCTGGATCGACTGCGTGGCCGACATCGCCTTTTTGGCCATGGACCTGGAGGCGCGCGGCCACACCGACCTGGCCTGGCGTTTTCTGAATGCCTGGCTGGAGCACACGGGCGACTACGCCGGTCTGCAGGTGCTGCCGTACTACCGCGTGTACCGGGCCCTGGTGCGGGCCCGCGTGGCGGGCGTGCGGCTGGGGCAAGTAGCGGGTGGGGGTGCGGGCGACGAGCGCGTGGCCAGCCTGCGGGAAGTGCGGCGCTATCTGGCGCTGGCGCTGCGCTTCATTCAGTCCCGCACGGTCGAACTGTGGCTGGCGCACGGCTTCTCGGGTGCGGGCAAGAGCACGCAGTCGCAAGCGCTGATTGCCGAGCGCGGCGTGGTGCGCGTGCGCGCCGATGTGGAGCGCAAGCGGCTGTTCGGCCTGGCGCTTCAGGCGTCCAGCGCGGCCGTGCCGGGTGGCATTTACACGGCCGAGGCCTCAGAGCGCACCCACGAAGCCCTGGCGCAGGCAGCCCGTTGTGCCCTGGAGGCGGGCTTCACCGTGCTGGTGGACGCCACGTTCCTGAACCCCGCCATGCGCCAGCGCTTCATCGCACTGGCAGCGCGGGCGCAGGTGCCGTGCCGCATCCTGTCGTTCGAGGCGCCCCTTGCGGTGCTCCGCGAGCGGGTGCGCAGCCGCCAGCTGGCGGGTGGCGATGCATCGGAAGCCTCGGTGCAGGTGCTGGAGTCGCAATGGGCGGCGGCCCAGCCGCTCTTGCCCGCCGAAGAGGCGCTGACGGTGCATGTGGACACCACCCGGCCGGTGAACTGGAATGTGCTGCTGCCGTGCGCCGATGGCAGCATGCCGGCTACATCGCCAGTTGCCCCGGCATGAAGTGCAGCAGCACGGTGGTCATGACGAGGTAGCGAAAGAACTTGCCCACCGCCATGTAGGCCAGGCAAGGCCAGAACGGCAGCTGAAGCCAGCCCGCCACGGCGCACAGCGGGTCGCCCACCACGGGCAGCCAGCTCAGCAGGCAGGTCTTGGCCCCCCATTTGCGCAGCCAGACGCGCGCGCGGCGCTCGGTGCGGCTGAGTTCGCGCGCCGGTTTGGCATCGGCGCCGGTGGGGTGGTTCAAACGGCGGTGGCGCCGTGCGGCGTCCCAGGCGCGGTGCGCCCCCAGGCCCATCCACCAGCTCACGCCGCCGCCCAGGGTGTTGCCCAGCGTGGCAACACCAATGGCGGGCCAGAACAGGTCGGGGTTGAGCTTGATCAGGCCAAACACCGCAGCCTCCGAGCCCACCGGCAACAGCGTGGCCGAGACAAACGACACGATGAAGACCGTGCCCAGGCCGAATTGCGGCAAGGCGAGCCATTCCAGCAGCTGGTGCATCCAGATTTCCATAGGCATCAAGTGTAGGGTGGCAGCCGCACGGGCGGTGGGCCCTGAGGAACCAGTCCTACAAGGCACTGCGCCGTTTGGCCACGGCACCGATGCGCCAGGGTTTGTATCTTCAGGTCAGTCCAACCCTTGGCAGATATCGGAAGGCTGCAATGCACAACTCTTCACGGTCCCCGTCTTTTCCTTACCTTGCGCATTGGCTCTCGGTGGTCTCCGGCATCTGCCTGGCGGCATGTGTGCAAAGCCCCCAGGCTGCTGTGTCCGCCAACGCGATGCCCCCCGTGGCGATGGTTTGGGACACAGGAACAGGTAGCTGCGTGGTCGGCGAGCGGCTTCGCACCGCGGTGGCCAGCGTGCGCACCGTGCTGCGGGCGCAAGGGCTGGCGTTGAAGACAACTTGCCAGGCCGGCCAGGGTGCACTGGGGGTCCGGGTGGATGTGGTGGATGGCCTGCTCGCCAGCGCCGTGGTGCGTGGCCCGCTTGCCGAGGGCGAGCCCGTGGACATGGGCACCCCTGCGGGGGTGATCGGCGCGAAGGCCGGAAACGACAGCGAGGATATTTCGCCCGATGTGCAGCACAACCGCCAGTGGTTGCGAGCGCTGATGGCGCGCCACCAGTTCGACAACCTGCCGAATGCCTGGTGGCACTTTGCGCACCAGGCTGCGCCGCAACCGGCTGTGGCCGAAGTGGAGCTGGCGGAGCGTTGAGCCCGTTGCCCTGAAGTGGCGCAATGGGGACGGCGACCAAGGGGCCGGTCGTCGCATTTTTTGCAGAGTTTTGACGCGGCGGCGCATTTCGGTTGCTGAAATTTTGAGCAGGTACAATCCTGCCTCCTTTTTCAGCAATCGCTGCTGCCCTCCATCACGCCCCCTCCCATGCAGATCGGCCACATCCCTTTGGCGAATCGCTTGTTCGTCGCCCCCATGGCGGGCGTCACGGACCGGCCGTTTCGTCAGCTGTGCAAGGCGCTGGGCGCAGGCTATGCGGTGAGCGAGATGGTCACCTCGCGCAAGGACCTGTGGAACAGCCTCAAGACCTCGCGCCGGGCCAACCACGAGGGGGAGCCGGGGCCCATCGCCGTGCAGATTGCCGGCACCGAAGCGCAAATGATGGCCGAGGCCGCTGTCTTCAACATCGACCGTGGCGCGCAGATCATCGACATCAACATGGGCTGCCCGGCCAAGAAGGTGTGCAACAAGTGGGCGGGCTCGGCGCTGATGCAGGACGAGGCGCTGGCCGTGGAAATAGCCGCTGCCGTGGTCGAGGCCTGCGCACCGCGCAACGTGCCCGTCACGCTGAAGATGCGCACCGGCTGGTGCCAGCAGCACAAGAACGCCGTTTCGCTGGCGCGCCAGTTCGAGGCCGTGGGCATCCAGATGCTCACGGTGCACGGCCGCACGCGTGAGCAGGGGTACAAGGGCCAGGCCGAGTACGACACCATTGCGGCCGTGAAGGCAGCCGTCAAGGTGCCCGTGGTGGCCAATGGCGACATCACCTCGCCCGAAAAGGCGCGCGCTGTGCTGGCCGCCACCGGCGCCGACGCGATCATGATCGGCCGCGCCGCCCAGGGCCGGCCCTGGATCTTTCGCGAGATCGGCCATTTTCTGACCACGGGCGAGCACCTGGCGCCGCCGTTGGTGGCCGAGCTGCGGCGCCTGCTGCTCGATCACCTGCACGACCACTACAGCCTGTACGGCGAAGGCACCGGTGTGCGCAGCGCGCGCAAGCACATTGCCTGGTACCTGCGGGCCTTGCCGGGGGGCGAGGCCTTGCGGCAACACATCAATACGATAGAAGACTGCACCACGCAGTGGCAGGCCGTGGCCGACTATCTGGATGCCCTCGGGCAACAGATGGACCGGCTGCCCGCCACCGCCGACGCGGATGCGGAACCAGAAGAACAAGAGGGAATGGCAGCATGAGCAAGAAGAGCATCGAAGAATCCGTGCGCGAGAGCCTGCACAGCTACTTTCGCGACCTGGGCGGCGAAACGCCCGATGGTATGTATGACATGGTGGTGCGCCTGGTTGAAAGGCCACTGCTGGAAGTGGTGATGCAGCAGGCCGAAAACAACCAGTCACGTGCCGCCGAATGGCTGGGCCTGAACCGCAACACGCTGCGCAAGAAGCTGGTCGAGCACAAGCTGCTGTGAGCTTTTTGCTATATAAATAATAGCTATTAGCGCTTGATGGACGGGCGCTAGAGCACGATTTCATTCAAACTACGACCACCACCATGAACGCACTCCTCTCCGTCTCCGACAAGACCGGCATCGTCGAATTTGCGCAAGCCCTGCACGCGCTGGGCATCAAGCTCTTGTCCACCGGCGGCACCGCCAAGCTGCTCGCCGACAAGGGCCTGCCCGTCACCGAGGTGGCCGAGGTCACGCAGTTCCCCGAGATGCTGGACGGCCGCGTCAAGACGCTGCACCCCAAGGTGCACGGCGGCCTGCTGGCCCGCCGCGAGCTGCCCGAACACATGGCGGCCTTGAAGGAACACGGCATCGACACCATCGACCTGCTGGTGGTCAACCTCTACCCCTTTGAAGCCACGGTGGCCAAGGCCGGCTGCACGCTGGCCGACGCCATCGAGAACATCGACATCGGCGGCCCCGCCATGGTGCGCAGCGCCGCCAAGAACTGGAAGGACGTGGGCGTGATCACCTCGGCCGACCAGTACGAGGCTGTGCTGGCCGAGCTGAAGGCGGGCGGCAAGCTGTCCGACAAGCTGCGCTTCGCGCTGTCGGTGGCGGCGTTCAACCGCATCGCGCAGTACGACGGTGCGATCAGCGACTACCTCTCGTCCGTCACCTTCGACGCCGAGAAGCTCTCCGAGGCCTACGTGCCCCAGCGCGCGCTGTTCCCCGGCCAGAGCAACGGCATCTTCACCAAGGTGCAGGACCTGCGCTACGGCGAGAATAGCCACCAGCAGGCCGCGCTGTACCGCGACCTGCATCCCGCGCCCGGCTCGCTGGTCACCGGCGTACAGCTGCAGGGCAAGGAGCTCTCGTACAACAACATTGCCGACGCCGACGCTGCCTGGGAGTGCGTCAAAAGCTTCGAGGCCGCCGCCTGCGTGATCGTCAAGCACGCCAACCCCTGCGGCGTGGCCGTGGGCCTGGATGCCCTGAGCGCCTACAGCAAGGCCTTCCAG
The DNA here is from genome assembly GCF_003345135.1 of Acidovorax sp. BoFeN1. Lineage (NCBI taxonomy): Bacteria > Pseudomonadati > Pseudomonadota > Betaproteobacteria > Burkholderiales > Comamonadaceae > Acidovorax > Acidovorax sp. BoFeN1. The sequence continues at coordinate 2,900 of NZ_QOZT01000036.1, read as the reverse complement.
ACCGACCCCACCAGCGCCTTCGGCGGCATCATCGCGTTCAACCGCGTGGTCGACGGCGCGGCCGCTGCGCAGATTAGCAAGCAGTTCGTCGAGGTTCTGATGGCGCCCGACTTCACGCCCGAAGCGCTGGAAGTGTTCAAGGCGAAGGCCAATGTGCGCCTGCTCAAGATCGCGCTGCCCACACGCGGCGGCCAGACCGACTGGGAGCGCGGCCGCAACGCCATGGACGCCAAGCGCATCGGCTCGGGCCTGCTGCTGCAGACGGCCGATAACCATGAGCTGGCGATCACCGAACTAAAGGTCGTCACCAAGAAGCAGCCCACGCTGGAAGAAATGGAAGACCTTCTGTTCGCCTGGAAGGTGGCCAAGTACGTCAAGAGCAACGCCATCGTCTTCTGCAAGGGCGGCATGACCATGGGCGTGGGTGCAGGCCAGATGAGCCGCCTCGATTCGGCGCGCATCGCCAGCATCAAGGCCCAGCACGCCGGTTTGAGCCTGCAGGGCACGGCGGTGGCGAGCGACGCCTTTTTCCCCTTCCGTGATGGCCTCGACGTGGTGGTGGACGCAGGTGCCACCTGTGTGATCCAGCCCGGTGGCTCCATGCGCGACCAGGAGGTGATTGATGCCGCCAACGAGCGCGGCGTGGCCATGGTGTTCAGCGGCGTGCGCCACTTCAGGCACTGAATTCGGTACATCCCCCTGAGGCGCTGCGCGCCTTCCCCCTTCTCTCGAATGGCTGCGCCGTTCGGGAAGGGGGACGCACCCGGCGCGGCGGGGCGGCCCTTGCGCGGGTGCGCTGGCATGAGCCTCGCCTGTGCCAACGGCTTGGGCGGTTCTACCAGTCATTGAAAAGAAAAAGGCGGCTCGGGCCGCCTTTTTCTTTGCGTGCTGCCGATCAGGCCGCCACAATGCGCCCGCGCCCGCTGACACCTGCCAGCACCTTGAGCGATTTGTCGGTGCTGGCCGTGTAGGTGCGGCTGGTGATGGTGCTGACATACACCCAGTCGGCGCGGCATTCGGTGGCCGTGGCGGTCACCAGCATGTAACCCCGGCGCGAGGTGTCGCAGTATTTGAGCGGGGCAATGAGTTGCTGGAGCGCGCCCGCCAGCATGGCCGGGTTCTCCTTGGGCAGGTATTCCTCAAAACCGGGCGATGACACCGACGAGGTAGCAAACTCCACGCCCACCGCGTTGCCGCCCATGTCTGCCAGCTCGTTGGCCCAGGCGTTGTGGGTGTCGCCCGACAGCACCACCAGGTTCTTGCCCAGGCTGCGGGCCGTGCCCAGCACGGTTTCGCGCGCGGCCTGGTAGCCGTCCCAGGCGTCGAGGTTGTAGGGAATGGAGGGCTGGGCGAGGATGGCTTTTTCGGCAGCGGTCAGTGTGGCAGGGGCCGTCTGTGCCTTGGCCACGATGGCGGCGTATTGGGATACCGTGACGCCAGCGCCCGGCTGGATGGTTTCGACCAGGATGGGGGCCGGAATGTTCATGCGCCCCATCAGCACCTGCTGGCCCAGCACCTGCCAGGTGGCGGTGGATGCGGCCATCTGCTGCTGCAGCCACTGGGTCTGTGTGCTGCCCATGAGCTGGCGGGTGGGGTCGCCCACGGTGGCGGTGAAACCGGCAGCGTCAAAACCGCTGGCGGTGAAGAAGCGGGTGTAGTCGGCAGGCTCGTCGCGCCCGACGACGCGGGTGTCGAGCATGTGCAGCGCCAGCAGGTTGCCAAAGTTGAAGCTGCGGTAGATCAGGTCGGGCTGGGCGTTGCGTGTGGGCATCCACTCGTGGTAGGCCTGAAGGGCTGCCGCCTTGCGCGCCGCAAAGCTGCCTTCGGTGGCACTTTGGTGGTTTTCGGCACCGGTGGCCCAGGTGTCGTTGGCGATTTCATGGTCGTCCCACACGGCAATCATGGGGGCGGATGCATGCAGCGCCTGCAGGTCGGGATCGGTCTTGTACTGCGCGTGGCGCATGCGGTAGTCGGCCAGCGTGAGAATCTCGGTGGCGGGCAGCGACATGCGGCCCAGTTGCTCGGCGTTGGCCGAGGCATAACCACCGCGCGGGTACTCATACAAGTAGTCGCCCAAGTGCACGGTGGCATCGAGATCATTGCGGCGCGCGGCTTCGGCATACACGTTGAAGTAACCCGCAGGGTAATTGGCGCACGAGAACACGGCCAGCTTGACCTGTGCCACGCTGCCCGTTGGCAGCGTGCGGGTGCGTGCTGCGGCAGACTGAGCCGCGTAGGCCTTGAAGCGGTAGTGGTAGGCCGTGGCGGGCTTGAGGCCAGTGGCATCGACCTTGACGGTGAAGTCCTTGGCGGCCGTGGCGGTGGCCTGGCCTTTGGCCACCACGGTGGTGAATGCCGCGTCGCTGGCCAGCTCCCACTGCACAGGAATGTCGGCGGTGTGGCCTGCAGGCGGCGTGACGCGGGTCCACAGCATGACGCGGTCGGCGAGCGGGTCGCCACTGGCCACGCCGTGGGCAAACCGCACCTCCGGGTCGTTGTCGCTGCCACCGCAGGCGGCCAGCGGCAAGGTGCCGAGCGCAGTGGCGCCCAGGGCCAGCTGGCGCACGAAGACGCGGCGGCTTTCATCGGCGGGAGCGGCGTCGCGGATGGGGTGGGGCGTGGGACGAACGGGAGTTTTCATGGTTGTGGCGTTCCGTACAAAACCGCCAAGGCTGACAGGCGGATGTGACGGCCTCATGAACGCAGCCCCATGCAAAAAAACCGTGGCAACGTTGTGCGTTGCCACGGGTTCTGAAGAAATGAAATCTGATTGCGCGGATTCAAGTACGAAGTGCGCGAGTCTCAAGTCTAAGCGGAGTGATCTCCAGCCCATAGAACACCTCATGCGGAGTACGCCAGCCCAGGCACTTGCGTGGCCGGTGGTTCAGTGCATACACCGC
>NZ_QOZT01000035.1:0-35316 GCF_003345135.1 Acidovorax sp. BoFeN1 | reverse complement strand
GGGGGGCTGGGGGCGTGTAGGCCGCCGCACGGTGCGGCTGCAGTCGTGCCAGCAGCTGGTAGGCGATGCGGAACGCGGCTGCGGGAAGTTGGCGTGTCATGGATACGGAGCCCCGAAGTGTGGAAAAATGCAATGAAGGATTTTGCACTTCGGCCTCTGGGTTGCGTTGATCGCAGCGCAGGTTTGTGTCGTAAAGGGCGCTTTACGGGTTCTTCAGAGGCACTTCCATGTGCCTGCACGGGTCACATCTAATATCTATCGGCGCGCTTGCCGACACGCAAGTTTTTCATGCACCTTCTGTCTTTTCTTGGCCCATCGCCTTGGCAGCGGCAACTGGCCACGCTGGTGGCGTTCTTGCTCCCGGCCTTGGCGCTGTCGGTGGCCTCTGGCTATTCGTACGGTGCGGTTTTGCTGCTGCTGGGTGCGCTGTTCTCTTTGCCGCGCTGGGCGACCGTGCGGCCAGATCGCGCCACGGTGGTGCTGGCGCTGGCCATGCTGGGCATGGCGCTTCTGTGGTTTGCACTGTCAGATCCGCGTGAGAACTGGGGGCGTTTCGATCGGTCGCTGAAATTCGCCCTTGCCGTGCCTTGCCTGCTGTTCATCGCGGCCTTTCCCCCGCGTGCGCGTGCGTTGTTTTGGGGGCTTTTGATCGGCTGCATTGGCGTGTGCGGCGTGGCTCTGTGGCAGGTGCATGTGGAGGGCGCACCGCGTGCGTCGGGCTTTCCATCAAACCGCACCAACGCCATTCAGTGGGGCAACCTGGTGCTGCTGCTGGGCGCCATGCTCGCGGTGCAGACCATGGCGCTGTATCGGCAACTTTCACGCGCTGTCGTGGCCGTGGCGGTGTTGGCAGTGTTGGCCGCGCTCAATGCCTCGATGTTGTCGCAGTCGCGGGGGGGCTGGCTGGCCTTGCTGCTGGCGATTCCGCTGGTGCTTGTACTGTTTCAGCGGCTGCGCCCAGGCAGGTTGTTCCGTATTTTGGCGGGCATCCTGGTGGCGCTGACGTTGGTGACAGCGCTGAACTGGGAGATGGTGGAGACACGCTGGCATCTCATGCGCCATGAGGTGCAGGTCTATGGCGCCCAGCGGGAGGCAGACAACTCGGTGGGGCAGCGGCTGGAGCATTGGCGCTATGCCTGGGATGCCGGGCGTGAAAAGCCTTTGACGGGCTGGGGCATGGCGGGCTATTTGCAAGACAAAGCCCGTCGCGTGGCGGCAGGCCAATACCAACCGGCCATCATGGAATACATCTATGCACACAACGAGGTGCTGGATGTTTTTGTGAAAACGGGCCTGGTGGGTGTGGGCGTGCTGCTGATCTTTTATGGGGTGCCGATTGCGCTGTTTTGGCCCAGTCGGCGCCGGCTCCAGGCCACGGCAGGCCTGCCAGATCCGTTGAAGGCGCAGATGGTGGCTGTGCGTCTGTCCGGGCTGTGCATTCCTGTGTTGTACATGGGCTTTGGGCTCACGCAGGTGTTCTTTGCCCATAACAGCGGGATCATGTTTTATCTTTTCATGAACATGGCTGTTTGGGGCGCGCTGCTCGGTCTGCAGCAGCTGCCGAGCGGCGCTGCGCAGTCTGAAAGGGCGGTGTCGTGACGCTGCCACGGCGCCAGCGGCCCAAGGTGCTGCATTTTGTGACGGGTGGATTTTCTGGTGCCACCCAGGTGGCGGTGGATTTGGTTCGAGCGCACGGTGCATCGGGCCGCTTCGATGCCTTGTTGGTGCTGCGCCGCAAGCGAACCACGTTGCCTGAGCGAGTGCGTGCGCTGCAGGCGGACGGCTTGCGCGTGGAGCTGGTGCCTGGCTGGTCCCATGCCGCCACGGTGTGGGCGCTTGCCTCTTTGTGCCGAAGATTCCAGCCGGACATCCTGGTCGCGCATGGCTACAGCGAACACCTTTGGGGCCGCTATGCGGGGCTGCTGGCGGGTGTGCGGCACTTGGTGCATGTCGAGCACAACTCCCGCGAGCGCTACAACGCCTGGCGCTTGGTGCAGGCGCGCTGGCTGGCCCGCCGTACCGATGCCATCGTGGGGTGCTCTGAAGGGGTGCGCAGTGCGTTGCTGGGGTATGGATTTCCGCAAGACCGTGTGCATGCCATTCCCAATGGCATCCGCCTGGAGCCTTATGCCAATGCCTCGGCGCATACGTTTGTACAGCGCATTCCCGGCATCGTGATGGCTGCGCGGTTTGCGCGGCAAAAAGACCATGCCACCTTGTTGCAGGCGGTGGCCCTCCTGCGCACCCGTGGGCTGAGGCCGCCAGTGCTGCTGGCCGGTGGGGGCAAGGCCAGTGCGCGGCGTGCCGCCGAGCGCCTGGCCCAAACGCTGGGGCTGGCAGACCAGGTGACCTTCCTCGGGCATTGCAACGACGTACCGGGGTTGCTCAAGGGGCACCAAATCTGCGTGCTGTCCACCCACTACGAAGGCATGCCGCTGTCGCTGATTGAAGGCATGGCTGCTGGCTGTGCGGTGGTCAGCAGCCAGGTGGTTGGTGTGCAGGAGGTCGTCGACAGCGGGCGCACCGGACTGCTGGTGGAACACGCCAACCCACAGGCCCTGGCAGACGCACTCGCCACGCTGTTGAACCAACCTCAGGACGCTGCACGCATGGCTGCCGCCGCGCACGCGGAGGTGCTACAGCGCTACGGATTGAACACGATGACCGACCGGTACGAGGCTCTTTTAGGTAGTTTGCTGGAGAAACCCGTACTATGACCATAGCCCCGATGGCACCGTGGCTGAGCGTGCTGATCCCCGTATACAACGTGCGCGATTACCTGGCCGAGTGCGTTGCATCGGTTCTGGAGCAAGCACCAGACGACGGCAGTGTGGAAGTCTTGTTGCTGGACGACTGCTCCACCGACGGGTCCTCAGAGACCATTGACCAACTACGGGCCCGCTGGCCAGGCCGCTTGCGTCTCTTGCAGCACGACCGCAATAGAGGTCTGAGTGCCGCGCGCAACACCATGTTGGGTGCAGCCCAAGGCGAGTACATCTGGTTTCTGGATTCTGATGACAAGTTACTGCCCGGCGCCATCCCAGCTTTGCACCAGATTGTGCAGGCGCACGGCCCCGATGCGGTGCTGTGCGACTTTCAAATCTGGCGCGAGAAGCCTCGCCTCAAACATCGGTTGCGTGGCGAGGCGCACCGCCACACTTTCGACGGACCCTCACATGTACTTCAGTATGGCCCCACAGGCCTGCTGCGTGGCCTCTTGGCCACAGGGCAGCTGCATGCGTGGTCGAAAATCACCCGCCGAGCACTGTGGGTGGATGGCGTTCGATTCCCCGAGGGCAGCTATTTTGAAGACATGGCAACCATGCCCTTGGCCTTGATCCGTGCCAACAGCTACTACTACATGCCGCAGCCCTGGGTCGCCTACCGCCAACGAGGCGGTAGTATTTTGGCAACGATGACGCTCGCCAAAGCCTTTGACCAATCGGCTGCCCTACTCACGTTGCACCAGGCGCTCGCAGGGCGTTCAGAACTGGCCGACGCTGGGCTGCAATTTGCCATGGCCCACCAATGCGCGCGCAATCTGCACGGAGCCATGCGCTTTGTTCAAAAAGCCGAGGCATCCAGTGCGGAGCTAGATGTTGCAGCACAACGCCTGCGTGCGGACTTCGCTTCGGCCTCTCCACTTACTGCTGGTGCGTTACTACGGGCCTACGTGCAACGTGGTTGGTGGTTTCGTTGGCTTAAATTCCGCCGGGCCTATGCCCACCGATCTGTATGAGTTCTGCAACCAGCGCTGTGCATTCCCTTTCTCTCAAGACCCGCGGCGAGCTCTGGCTCGCGCGTGGCCTACACTTGTTCTACTCCCTTTGGCCACGCCGACTCGAAGACTGCACTGCGCCCGGATTCGTGCTGCACGACATTCCTGCTGCCCAGGGCATTTCGCCACCAGCTCCCTTGGCCGAGCCCCCCGTGCCCATTCCGCCCATTCCGCCCATTGTCTGGGCCTACTGGAACGGTGCCGCGCCACCTGCGTTGATTCAACGTTGCTTCGACAACTGGCAGCGCACCAACCAAGGGTTCAGTCTTCGCATACTCAATGAAACCAGTGTGTTGGACTACATCCCAGAAATTCCGGCTGCGCTCGATAGTGCATCGCATGCGAAACGCGCCGACTGGATTCGTCTGGAATTGCTGCGCCGTTACGGAGGCATCTGGGTGGATGCCAGCAGCATCCTCACACGCTCCCTGGACTGGGTGTTGACGCAGTACATACGCACACCCGCTGAATTCATGGGCTTTTACCTGGAGCGCCATACCCGTGATGCTGCTTACCCGGTGGTGGAAAACTGGTTCATGGCAGCCCCGCCCGGCAGCAGACTGATCGTAGACTGGCAACATGAGTTCACCACCGAGGTCATCCACCGCAGCGGTCAAGAGTACATCGACCATTTGAAAGACAAGGGAGTATTTGAAACTGTGCGCCAGCACATCGACTCGCCTGACTACCTCAGCATGCACTTGGCACTGCAATACATCTTGCACAGCCGTGGTGGCTATCGGTTGGCCCTTGCTCGTGCAGAGGATGGGCCTTTTCGCCTGCATGTGCTGGGTCGCTGGGGACGCACGCCGCTTAAGTTGCGCTTGCTGTTTTCCCGAGTCACCGGCGATCTGCCCCCTCTGATCAAATTACGTGCGCCTGATCGCAAGCGCCTGGATCATTACCTGGATCGTGGTCTGTACGTTCGCGGCAGTGTCGCTGCGCGTTACTTGGTGGGTGAGGGTGAGTGAGCGCAAAGCAATTGCGGCACATCTGCAGCAGAGCGAGAGCCAGCGAGCCCGCCTCTACAACGCGTTTGTGCGACTCGCACAATATAGTAAACAGGCTTTCAGATTGCTTTGGCTGCAACCGAGGCTGCAGCCAGCCGCCACTCTTGGGCCAGCAACGCCATCAGCCGCGCCGCTGGCACTGGCCTGGCGGCCCCCACCCCTTGCCCTGCCCACAGCGATAGGTGGCTGGTGCGCCCCTGTGCGGCCGCTGCGCGGCGCAGTGCGCCTGTCAGCGCGTTTTGCACGGGGTAGGCGGGCACGCGGTCTTCCTCGGCGGCCAGAGCCTCCATCATCGCGTTGACAATGCCGCGCGCCGGACGGCCGGAGAAAACTCGGGTGAGCCGCGTGTCGGTGTCTTGTGCCTGGGCCAGGGCTTGCCGGTACGCGGGGCCGATGCCGGATTCCGGGCACGCCAGAAAGGCCGTGCCCATCTGCACGGCCTGCGCGCCCAGCGCCTGTGCAGCTGCAATGCCCCGGCCGTCCATGATGCCGCCCGCGGCAATCACCGGGATATCTACGGCGTCCACGCAGTGCGGCACCAGCGCCAGGGTGCCTACCTGGCTTGCCGTGAAATCGCCCAGGAACGTGCCCCGGTGGCCTCCGGCTTCGGTGCCGCTGGCGCACACGACATCGGCCCCCACTTGGGCCCAGGCGCGCGCTTCGGCCACGGTGGTGGCCGTGCCCACGACCAGGCAGCCGGCCGCGTGCAGGCGGGCCACCTGGGCGGCGTCCAAGATGCCGAAGGTGAAGCTTGCCACCGCCGGGCGCAGGGCCACCAGCACCTCGAACTGGGCGGCAAAGTCTTCGCACCATTGCGTGGGGCGCTGGGGCTGCAGGCCCAGCTCGGCGTACAGCGGCGCCAGGCGTTCCATCGCCGCTTGCACGGTGGCCTCGTCGGGGTCGGGCGTGGCCTGCACAAACAGGTTCATGCCAAAGGGCCGGTCGGTTTGCTGGCGCACGGCGGCAGCGGCTTCGGCCATGGCGGCGGGCGAGCGCATGCCGCAGCCCAGCATGCCCAGCCCACCTGCGGCCGACACGGCGGCGGCCAGGGCGGGGGTGTCCGAGCCCGTCATGGGGCCCTGGATGATGGGCAATGCAATGCCAAGGCGCTGGAGAAGTGAAGAGGTCATGGGCAGGCTCTTTTGAAGGGCAGAGGCGGGATCAGGGCGATGAAATCCAGGCGGAAGAGGGCTGTTGTGTGCCTTGCAGTGCGGCCAGCAGCGCATCCAGCGCGGGCGACTGGTAGCCGCGGCGGCGCACCAGCACCGTGTCGCAGCTCTGCAGGGGCGCGAGGCGCAGGGCCGGGGGCTCGCGCATCAAGTCCCACAAGGCCTGGGGAACCACACCCGCGCAGCGCCCCGCCGCCACGCAGGCGATGATGGCGTGGTACGACGCCAGCTCCAGCACCTGGGGCGCTGTGCCGCTGGCGCCTTGCATCCATGCTTCGCCGATGTGTCGGTAGGTACAGCCGCGTGTGAAGGCGGCCAGTGTGTGCAGTTGCAAATCGGCGGGGCTTTGCACCGGTGGGTGGTGCGCGGGCAGGGCCAGCAGCAGCGATTCTTGAAACACCGGGGTGCGTTCCACCGGCGTATCGGTTTCCAGCCCAGGTGGTGGCCAGGCGACCAGGGCGGCATCGAGCGTGTGGGCGGCCACTTGCTCCACCAGTTGTCGGGAGGGTCCGGTGGACAAGTCCAGCACCACGTCGGGCCACTGGGCATGCAGTTGCGCCAGCGGCTGGGGCAGGCGCGCTGCGGCCGTGCTTTCCATGGCGCCCAGGCGCAGGCGCCCACCCGGCTGCTGCGGGCGCACGGCCTGGCGGGCCTCTTCGGCCAGGGCCAGCAGGCGGTCGGCGTAGCCGCGCAGGGATTCGCCGGCCGGTGTGAGCACCATGCGCCGCCCTTGGCGCAAGAACAGCGGCGTGCCCAGTTGCTCTTCCAGCTGCTGAATCCGCGTGGTCACGTTGGACTGCACGCGGCCCAATTGCTCTGCCGCGCGGGTCACGCTGCCTTCGGCCGCCACGGCCTTGAAGATTTCGAGTGCGGTGAAATCCATCCAAACGTTCTTTTTAAAAGATGGTTTTCTAAAAATATATCTCTTTGGAGAATAATAAGCGAGACATCCCGCATTCCCTCTGCCTTCGTGGAGCTCTTTTTCATGCCGAACCCCTCCCAGCCTCCGGCCCCGCGCGCCCTGTCTGACCGCCCCTACGTGGTCGCCCTGGCGGGCATGGCCGCGTTGGCGGCGGCCATGGGTATTGGCCGGTTTGCCTTCACGCCGCTGCTGCCCATGATGCTGAGCGATGGCGTGATCACCCTGGTGGACGGCAGCTGGCTGGCCACGGCCAACTATGTGGGCTACCTGTTGGGGGCGCTGGCCTGCATGGCGCTGCCCTGGGTGGCTCTGAAAGCACGCCAGCGCTGGCACCCGGCACGCCTGGCCCGCTGGGGGCTGGCGGCCACGGTGCTGCTCACGCTGGCCATGGCGTTGCCCTTGCCATGGGCCTGGGCGGCATTGCGGTTCGGTGCCGGGGTGGCCAGTGCGGTGGTGCTGCTCAATATTGCCGCCTGGTGCATGTTGCGCCTGGTGGCGCTGGGGCAGCCCGCGCTGGGCGGGCTGATTTTCAGCGGGCCGGGCCTGGGCATTGCGCTCACCGGCTTGTCGGCCAGCGCCATGGTGGCGTGGCACTGGCCCGCTGCGGCGGGCTGGGCGGTGTTTGGCCTGCTGTGTGTGGGGCTGTGTGCACTGGTGTGGCCTGTGGTGCAGGGGTTGCCGCAGGCGGCTGCTGCAGCCAGCTCCGCGCCTGTGGCCAACCCCCCCGGCCTGGGGCCCGCAGCGCGCGGCGCTCTCACGCTGGCCTATGGTTTGGCGGGGCTGGGCTACATCGTCACCGCTACGTTTTTGCCGGTGATTGCGCGCGCTGCCTTGCCTGCTGGCTCGGTGTGGCCCGATTTGTTCTGGCCTCTGTTTGGCATGGGTGTGGCCATGGGGGCCGCCCTGTCCACGCGCGCGCCAGTGGCGTGGGACCGGCGTTGGCTGCTGCTGGTGGCTTATCTGCTGCAGGCCGCTGCGATTGGTCTGAGCCTGGTGTGGCCCGGCGTGGGCGGGTTTGCGCTGGACAGCTGGTTGCTGGGCCTGCCGTTCACCGCCATCACGTTCTTTGGCTTGCAAGAGGCGCGCCGGGTGTGGCCATCGGCGGGGGACAGCTTCACCGGGCTGCTCACCGCCGCTTACGGTCTGGGTCAGATCATTGGCCCCCCCATGGTGGCCTGGACGCTGCACCGCGCCGCCACGCCCAGCCAGGGCTTTACCCAGGGACTGGTGGCGGCTGCGGCGGCCCTGGTGCTGGGTGCCGTGTTGTACGCGGTGATGGTGTGGCGTTGGCCTTTGCGGCCCCGTTGAGTTTGTGGGGCGGGCTTTATTTCGTCAGCGCCAATGGCAGGCGCAGCACAAAGCAGGCACCGCCACCGGCGTGGTCTTCGCAATGCACGCTGCCGTTGTGCCGCCCGGCGATGGACCGCACCAGCGCCAGCCCCAGGCCCACGCCGCCCGAGCGTTCGCTGGCGCCAGGCAGGCGGTAGAAGGGCTCGAAGATGCGTTCGCGCTGGTCCAGCGGCACGCCCGGGCCGCGGTCGCACACACGCACTTCGGCCAGGGCGCCGCTGCGCAGCACCTGCACGGTGATTTCGCCCGTGCTGTAGCGGCGGGCGTTTTCCAGCAGGTTGCGAATGGCGCGGCGCAGCAGCTTGGAGATGCCGCGCACTTCCAGCCCCTCGGGCACGGCGCTCACGTCCAGGTCCGCGTCCACGCGGGCACATTCTTCGGCGGCCAGGCCGATCAGATCCACGTCTTCCACGGTGCCTACGTCGGCCTCGCGGGCGTCCAGGCGGCTGGCCAGCAGAATTTCATCCACCAGCTGGTCCAGCTCGGCAATGTTGCGCAGGATTTCGGCGCGGAAAGTGGGCGATGGCGTCTGCCCCCCCATCAGCTCCAGCCCCATGCGGATACGGGTAAGCGGCGAGCGCAGCTCGTGCGAGGCATTGGCCAGCAGGGACTTGTGCGACTTCACCAGGGTTTCGATCCGCTCGGCCGACGCGTTGAACTGCCGGGCCAGGTCGGCCACTTCGTCCTGCCCGGTGTCCGGCACGCGCACCGACAGGTCGCCTTCGCCAAACTTCTTCACGCTGCGCTGCAGGGCTTCCAGCCGAAGCGTCAGCCGCCGGATGACAGGGTACACACCCAGGGCGACCGCCACGCCCATGATGCCCAGCATCCACACAAAGCCAAATGGCGGGCGCAGCCAGAAGGCCACTGTGCGGTCGGGCCCGCCACCGGGGGGGCTGCCGGGCGGCTGTATGCCGTGGGCCCGGCGTTCGCCACGGCGCTCTTCGCGACGGTCTTCGCGCGGGGGCTTGGGCCCCAGCTCCATGGTGTACTTTTCGCCCGTGTCGGTCTGGATGCGAAAGTTGATGCCCTCGCCCGGCGGCCCCGGTTCGCGCAGCGCATAGCCGCGCACCACGGCCTGGCCGTCGGGGCCGCGCAGCACCATCTCGCGCCCAGGCGCGGTGGGCTGGTTCAGGCTGTTTTCCTCCACCGCCACGCGCCACGCCCAGCCCACAGCCAGTGTCAGCACCGCCATGCCGACCACCACGGTCAGCCAGATGCGCAGGGACAGGCGCCGGGCGAAGGGGTTGGAGAGTTTCACGGCTCAGTCTTGCTGCTTTGCAAACACATAGCCCACACCACGCACGGTGAGGATGCGGCGCGGGTTCTTGGCGTCGGCCTCGATGGCGGCGCGAATGCGGCCCATGTGCACGTCGATGGAGCGGTCAAACGCCTCCAGCTCGCGGCCGCGCACGGCCTCCATGATCTGGTCGCGCGTGAGCACACGGCCCGCGCGCTCGGCCAGCGCCACCAGCAGGTCAAATTGGTAGGAGGTGAGATCGGCCAGCTCGCCTGCCACGGTGACGGTGCGGGCGTCGCGGTCGATCTCGAGTGTGCCAAAGCGCAGGGCCTGTGTGGCGGGCGGGCTGCCACCGTCGGTGCGTCGGCGCAATATGGCGCGGATGCGGGCCAGCAGCTCGCGCGGTTCAAAGGGTTTGGGCAGGTAATCGTCGGCGCCCAGCTCCAGGCCGATGATGCGGTCCATGGGGTCGCCCTTGGCGGTGAGCATGAGCACCGGCACCTGGGCCGCGGGGCCCTGCAGCGCGCGGATGCGCCGGCAAACGTCCAGGCCGTCCATGTCGGGCAGCATCAGGTCGAGGATGACCAGATCGGGCAAGGGGCCCGCATCAGGGCCTTGCAGTTGCGCCAGGCCGCTTGCGCCATCGGCGCGGTGCGTGACATGCAGGCCCGACTGGCCCAGGTATTCGCCCACCATCTGTGCAAGGCGGGCGTCGTCTTCGATCATCAACAGGTGCGAGCTCATCGTGGCAGTGTAGTGGGGGCGGTGGAGCCGATGGGGGCAGGGCTCCATGGTGGCCCGCAGGCGTCGCGCAGTGTTGAAGCGGCCGTAAAGTTCCGGTAAACCGCGCCACCCGGCAGGGGTTTGAATGCTATTGTTTTAATAGCTGCTAGCGCTTTAAGGTAAAGCGCTGGGGGGTGTTTTGACCCGTGATGCCAGCCACACCAGCCCCAGCACCGGCAGCCCCAGCAAGGACGTGGCCGTGAAGAACTGCGCGTAGCCAAAGCTGTTGACATAGTCGCCCGAAAACCCCGCCACAAATTTGGGCAGCAGCAGCATCATCGAGCTGAACAGTGCGTACTGCGTGGCCGAGTAGCTCACATTGGTCAGACTTGAAAGATAGGCAATGAAGGCGGCCGACGCAATGCCGCTGGCCAGGTTGTCGGCCGACACCACGGCAATGAGCGCCGTCACGTCGTGCCCATGGCCTGCCAGCCAGGCAAACAGCAGGTTGCTGCCGGCACTGAGCACGGCGCCCAGCATCAGGATGCGCATCACCCCCAGGCGCATCGACAGCACGCCGCCCACAAACGCGCCCACCAGCGTCATGATGACGCCGTACACCTTGGTCACGGCCGCCACCTCGTCCTTGGTGAAGCCCATGTCCACATAAAACGGGTTGGCCATGATGCCCATCACCACGTCGCTGATGCGGTACACGGCAATCAGCGCCAGAATCTGCGCGGCCTGCCAGCCGTAGCGGCCCAGAAAATCGGCAAACGGATCGACCACGGCGCCCTTGATCCATTCGGCGGCATTTTTGGCGGGTGGCAGCACCACGGGCACCGGCTCGCGCGAGAACAGCACCGTGACCACGCCCACGGACATCGACGCGGCCATGGCCAGATAGGCCGCCTGCCAGGCGCCGTTCTGGTAGGCGGCCGCACCTTGGGCCAGCGCCTGGCCCACCCCTTGGCCCACCACCTGGGCCACAGCGGGCGCCACCTCGGCGCGTGCCGCAATCCACAGCACGCCCGCGCCGGCCCAGATCATGGCCAGGCGGTAACCGGTCTGGTACGAGGCGGCCAGCGCCGCCTGATGGTTGGCGTCGGCCGATTCGATGCGAAAGGCGTCCAGCGCAATGTCCTGCGTGGCCGAGCCAAACGCCACCGCCAGCGCGCACCACACGATGGGGCCCAGCGTGAGGCGCGGGTCGGCCAGCGCCATGCCCACGAGGCCTGCCACGATCATGCCCTGCGACAGCAGCAGCCAGCTGCGCCGCCGCCCCAGCCAGCGCGTGAGCAGCGGCAGCGGCATGCGGTCCACCAGCGGCGCCCACAGCCATTTGAAGCCATAGGCCAGGCCCACCCAGCTGAGATATCCGATCGTGCTGCGGTCAATGCCCGCCTCGCGCAGGCGAAACGAGAGCGTGCCCAGCACCAGCAACAGCGGCAGGCCTGCCGAAAAGCCCAGCGTCAGCATGCGCAGGCTGGCGGGCTCCAGGTACACGCGCAGGGTTTGCAGCCAGGGGGTGCGCACGGCGGGGGAGCGGGGTGGGGTCGGGGAGGTGTCTGACATGGGGCCGGGCGGTTTTTGTCTATTATTCCTGCATGTGCCTCTTCTGCCCCCCGCCCTCCGTAGCGCCGTCTTCCCCGTGGTCTGCGCGCCGCGCCTTCCTGCTGGCTGCGGGTGCCAGCGCCGCCGCGCCCGTGCTGGCGCAGGTGGAGGTGGGTTCGGCATCGAGCCTGCGCAAGCTGGTGCCCGCCGAGACGCTGGAGAACTCTGCCGCCCAGCAGTACCAGCAGATGCTGCAGCAGGCCAAGGCCCAGCGTGCCCTGGCACCCGCAGGGCACCCGCAGCTGCAGCGCCTGCATGCCATTGCCAAAAGGCTGATTCCCCATGCTGCGCCCTGGAACGACCGCGCCCGCCAGTGGCGCTGGGAGGTCAACCTCATCGGCAGCTCGCAGGTCAACGCCTTTTGCATGCCCGGCGGCAAGATTGCGTTCTACACCGGCATCCTTGACCAGCTCAAGCTCACCGACGACGAGGCCGCGATGATCATGGGCCACGAAATGGCCCACGCGCTGCGCGAGCATGCGCGTGAGCGCATCGCCAAGACACAGGGCACCAACCTGGCGCTGCGCCTGGGCTCGCAGTTGCTGGGCCTGGGCGATCTGGGCAACGTCGCCGCCAGCCTGGGCGGGCAGCTGCTCACGCTGCAGTTCAGCCGCTCGGACGAAAGCGACGCCGATCTGGTGGGGCTGGAGCTGGCCGCACGCGGGGGCTACCAGCCGTCCGCCGCCGTCAGCCTGTGGCAAAAGATGGGCAACGCCACCGGCGGCAAGCAGGGGGGGCTGGCCTTTTTGTCCACCCACCCCTCGGGGCCCGCACGCATCCGTGAGCTGGAGCAGAACGTGCCCAGGGTGCAGGGGTTGTACGAGGCCGCGCGGCGCAACGGGTAAGGGCGCGCATCTTTCGAAACGCTATTGTTTTAATAGCTTCTCGCGCTTGTTTTTAAAGCGTTATAGACTGATTTCACCCAATTTTCAGGGGCACGATCTGCCCTGGCTTACGCCACGCTCACCTGGTTGCGGCCCGCGTTTTTGCTTTGGTACAGCGCCTTGTCGGCACGCGCAATGGCAGTGTGCAGGTCTTCGGTGCTGCGCACCTGGGTCACCCCGAAGGACATGGTCAGCGCGATGGGGGCCTGGGCCACGTCCAGCGGCGCCTGCGCGATGGCGGCGCGGATGCGCTCTGCCGTGGCGCAGGCGGCCTCCAGCGGGCAGTAGGGCATCAGTGCCAGAAACTCCTCGCCGCCCCAGCGCGCCAGCACATCGCCGTCGCGCAGGTTGGCGGCCAGCACGTTGGCGATGGCCACCAGCACCGCGTCGCCAACGGCATGGCCATATTGGTCGTTGATGCGTTTGAACAGGTCCGCATCACACAGCAGCAGCGTGACCGGCGCACCATCGCGCTGGCTGCGCGCCAGCGCATGGGCGGCCAGGGCTTCAAAGTGGCTGCGGTTGGCCAGGCTGGTCAGCGGGTCCTGGGTGGCCTGCTTGCGCAGGCGGCTCCCGGCAATCAGGATGGTGCGCCGGTAAACGGCCGCCAGCGCTGCCGACATGGCAAACACCAGGCAGATGTGCATCCAGTTCACGACCTGGACGCTGCGCACGGGCAGTGGATCGAGCGGGCCCCAATGGCTGCACAGTGCCTGCAGGCCCAGGTAATACGCCAGCAGGGCCAGCACCATGGGCGCGGCATACCCGCGCGTGTTGGCGACCACGATGGCGGGGATGAACAGCAGCAGGTAATAGTGAAATCCGCTGTCCCAGCCAATCAGCAGCGATCCCAGTGCCGCGTGCCCGAGCACCTCCACCCAGATCAGCACCAGCGCGGCGGCGTTGTAGCGCTTCTGGATGAGGCGATAGGCCCCCAGGTACATGGCAATGCTCAGGAAATTGACGATGGCCAGGGGCCGGGAGCCCAGCCCCATGAACAGCAGGATGTATCCCACGTCGATAGCCGCTGCAATCAGCGTCACCCGCTGCAGCATGACCCAGTAGGCCTTGCCCACCAGGCTGGAGCCACGCTGCGGTTCCAGGGGCGGAATCGGAATGGAAGTGGTGTTCATGGCACAAAGGGCGGGCAGAGGGAGGCGTCTGCCGGGTGCTCACATGTTGTTTACAAAGAGCAACATCATAGTGGGCAGTGCTTTTGCCGGGCGGTGGCGAGGGCGTGGGTGCAGCGCACACCAGCGTGGCAGCCGCATGCCTGCACCCACGGGGCAGTGTGTTGTGGTGTAAAAAAATGACCAAAATGGCCTGTAGCGCTTATTGGGCAAGCGCTAGCAGCTATAAAAACAGGAATGTGATGGACCATTCAGGTCCCGCCCACATAGGGATTGTTTTGGCGTTCGCGTGCAAACGTGCTCTCCGGCCCGTGGCCCGGGATGAACACCGTCTGATCGCCCATGGGCCACAGGCGCTGCGTGATGCTGTCGATCAGCTGCTGGTGGTTGCCCTGGGGGAAGTCGGTGCGGCCGATGCTGCCGGCAAACAGCACGTCGCCCACAAAGGCGCGGTCGATCTGCGGCGCATGGAACACCACATGGCCCGGCGTGTGGCCCGGGCAGTGGCGCACGTTCAGCGTTTCGTTGCCGATCTGCACCTGGTCGCCATCGTGCAGCCAGCGCGTGGGGGTGAAGTGCTGCGCGGGCGGAAACCCGAACATCGCGCTTTGCTGCGGCAGGCCGTCGATCCAGAACTGGTCGCCCGGGTGCGGGCCGACGATGGGCAGTTGCAGGCGCTGGGCCAGCTCACCCGTGCCTCCGGCGTGGTCGATGTGGGCGTGCGTGAGCCAGATCTGCTCCAGGGCGAGGCCCAAGCGCTGGATTTCGGCCAGTAGCGTTTCGAGATCGCCCCCGGGGTCAATGACGGCCGCCTTCCGGGTGGCATCACACCAGACGAGGGAGCAGTTTTGTTGAAAAGCCGTAACGGGGATGGTGAGGTAGCGGAGCATGGGGTGGGCAGGTAACGGATAACAAAGGCTCAACAGGCAGAACACATTTTCAGAGCGGGTTCCACCGACTGGCGACCGCGTGGAAACACGGTTTCACAGCACAGGGCACCAGTGTAGTTTTGGAGGTGGCCGGGTTGCAGTTTCTTCAGTGACCTGCTGGCGGCTACGGTTGCCAATGGCTGTCCATGCCGGAAAAGCAAATTTGCGCCATACTGAGAAATTGTTTCATATGGTTGCAATTGCGGGCCCGCTGCATGCCTTGGGCGGCAGCTGTTTGCAAGTGCCACCAACCTTGAATGACCCCCAAAGCCGCCCAGTCAGTGGCGCTTTGCCCCAACAACAGGCATTTCTTCCCATGAATAATTCAATGGATACGCCCGCTACCGCCCCACAAGAGGCCGCACGCACAGCGGCGTTGCTGGCTGCGCTGGAGCATGTGCAAGCCGTGATCGAATTTGACCTGGAGGGCCGGGTACTGCGGGCCAACCGCTTGTTTCTGGACCTGATGGGCTACAGCGCCAGCGAGGTTCTGGGGCAGCACCACCGCATTTTTTGCCCGCCCGAGGTGACCAGCAGCGAGGCGTATCGGGCGTTGTGGGATGGGTTGCGCGCCGGACAGGTGCGCGAGGATGTGTTTTTGCGGATCACCAAGGCGGGCAAGCCGGTCTGGCTGCAGGCCTCGTACAACCCGGTGCGGGACGCTGAGGGCCACATGGTGGGCGTGGTCAAGCTGGCCACCGACATCACCGCGCAGCGGGTGCAGCAGGCAGACTTTGAGGGCAAGATGGCGGCGATTGACCGCGTGCAGGCCGTGATCGAGTTCGACCTGACGGGCCGGGTGCTGGACGCCAATGCGAACTTCCTGCAAACCTTTGGCTACCGGCGTGAGGACGTGGTGGGCCAGCACCACCGCATGTTCTGCCAGCCCGAGTTTGCCCAGTCCAATGAGTACGCGAGCCTTTGGGAGCGATTGGGCCGTGGTGACTTCATTGCCGGGCGGTTTCGCCGCCTGTCCAGGGATGGCCGCGACATCTGGCTGCAGGCCTCGTACAACCCCATCCTGGATGTCACCGGCAAGCCCTACAAGGTGGTCAAGTTCGCTGTGGACATCACACACGACATGACATCGTCCGCCGAGACCAAGGGCAAGATTGATGCCATTGGCCTGTCGCAAGCGGTCATCGAGTTTGATATGCAGGGCAACGTGTTGCTGGCCAACCCCAACTTTCTGCGCACCATGGGCTACACCCTGGCCGAAATCCAGGGGCAGCACCACAGCATGTTCTGCGAGCCGGGCCTGGTGCAAAGCCAGGCCTACCGCGACTTCTGGGCCGATCTGGGCGAGGGCAAGTTCCAGAGCGCGCGCTACCGCCGCATTGGCAAGCATGGGGCCGAGGTCTGGATTCAGGCCACCTACAACCCCATCCTCGATGTCGATGGCAGGCCCTACAAGGTGGTCAAGTATGCGATTGACATCACCACCCAGGTGCAGCGCGAGCGCGCGGTGGCGCAAAAGGTGCACGACATCACCGCCGTGCTGCAGGAAATGAGTGGATCGATCAAGCAGCTGGCGCGCAGCGCGGGCCGCTCCACCGAGCTGGCCGAGCAGACGCAGCGCGAGGCGGGCGAGGGCAGCCAGCTGGTGCGCCGCTCGCGCGACGCGATCATCGCCATCGAGCGGTCGTCGTCCGACATCCATGAAATCGTCGACACCATCAGCGAGATCTCGAGCCAGACCCACTTGCTGGCGTTCAATGCGGCCATTGAGGCGGCGCGCGCTGGCGAGCAAGGGGTGGGCTTTTCCGTGGTGGCAGACGAAGTGCGCAAGCTGGCAGAAAAGTCGTCGCTGGCAGCCCGCGAGATCGCCAAGCTGATCAACCAGACGGTGATCCGGGTCTCGGAGGGAAGCCGCCTGTCCGAGGATGTGGATGCAGCGTTCTCGCGCATTCTGGGCGCGGTGGAAAACACCACGCGCTCCATCAGCGAGATCCGCAGTGCCACCGAAGAGCAGGAGCATTCGACCCAGGACGTGGCCCGCCTGCTCGAAGACCTGCAGGGCAGCGGCAGCCCCCGCAAGGCGACTTGAGCTGCGCGGTGGACGACGTGATCCAGTCCCCATCCAGCGCCCCGCTTGGGGTTGTGCAGCATGTGCATGTGCGCGTGGGCCGCTGCGACATCGCCATTCCCATCGAGCAGGTCTGGCAGGCCCTGCCACTGCCGCCCCAGGGCCTGACAGCGCTGCCGCGCCGCAGCGGCGGCTTGCTGGGCGTGGCCGATGTCGCCGGTGCGGCGGTGCCGATTGTGGCGCTGGAGCGCTGGGTGCCGCTGGAGACCCGGGACGACGGTGCCGCTGCATTGCAAAGACTGCTGGTGCTGCAGCAGGCGGGTGGCCTGGTGGGCATACGGGTGGACGCGGTGCTGGGCGTGAAGGCCGTGGCGGCGGCCGATATCCGGCGGGTGCACCACGCGCCCGATGACAACGAACTGTTCGAGTCGGTAGTGCCCGCGACAGCCAGCGCGCCGACGCTGTGCATTCTGGAAGTGGCGCGGCTGATGCGACTGGGCCAGGCCTGGTGCGAGCAGGCACAGGTGGAGCCCGCCGACGCAGCGGCCACGGGCGCACCGGCAGTCCCTGCACCGCACCAGGTGGGCACAACACAACGCCACGCGGTATTCCGGATCGGTGTGGAGCAGTGGGCGGTGCCGGTAAGCGCCGTGGAGCGTGTGGTGCCCGTGCCCGCCACCGAACTGGCGCTGGGGCCCAAGGAGCGCACTTGGGCCATCGGCCAGTGGCAGGGCCGCAAGCTGCCGTTGGTGGACATCAGCGAGGGCCGCCAGGCCAGCGATCGCCAGTCCGCGCCGTGGATGGTGATGCTGGGCCAGGGGCCGCTGCTGCTGGGGCTGACGGTGTCGGAGTGCCAGCAGTTTTTGGATCTGCCGCAGGCTGCCGTGGCCAGCATACCCGGCGACCCCTTGCTGGCGGGCGTGGCGCTGCTGCCAGACGGCGCCAGGCTGCAGGTGCTGGATGTCGCCAAACTCTTTGGCCTGACACCCGAGGCATCCATCAGCCGGCGTGCGCCGGCTCCGTTGCATGCTCCCGGCGGCGCCGTGCAACCCGACGCCACCGAGCCCTTGCCCTATCTGGTGTTCGATGCGGATCAACGCTATGCGTCCCCGGTCGATGGCATTGTGGGGGTGGTGGAACTGCCCGCCCAGGCAAGGGAAGACCTTCGGTCGGGGCGACCGGCCTTTCTGGCGTGGCGTGGCCAGACGGTTCGCCTCGTCAGCCTGCCCGCCATCGCCAGGTCGGAGGGACTCGCAGACCCGCAGCTGGCGGTTCTTGTCCAGGCGCCCGGCGGCACGACGGCGCCCTTGGGCATCGCCATCCACAGCCTGACGGACTGGCTGCCCGCCCACAGCGCGCGGCGCAGCGGCATGCGCATGGGCGCCATGGGCGAGTTCGGGCTGATCAATGCCAAAGGCGCGGTGGACCACGCCAACCTGGTGGTGGTCGACCTCGCCCAGATGGCGTACCTGCTGGGCTGAACCCGACGACCTGACCTCCACTCCCATCGCCGCACGATTTACCCCAGGATTTACCATGACACCCGCACCCGTACCCGCCGACGAGGCCGACCGACTGAATGCCCTGCGCGACCTGTTGCTGCTGGACACACCGCCCGAAGAGCGCTATGACCGCCTCGCCCGATTTGTGGCCGAGCAACTGAACGTGCCGATTGCCCTGCTGACGCTGGTGGATGGGCAACGCCAGTGGTTCAAGTCGCGCGTGGGCCTGGAGGCAACAGAAACCCCGCGTGACATCTCGTTTTGCGGGCACGCGATCATGAGTCCAGAGCTGTTTGTCGTCGAGGACGCCAGCAGCGACCCCCGCTTTGCCGACAACCCCCTGGTGACGGGTGAGCCCCACATCCGGTTTTATGCCGGTGCCCCGCTCAGTGCCCCCAGCGGGCACCACATTGGCACGCTGTGCGTGATCGACACCGTGCCGCGCACCTTGGGGCCGGTGGAGCTGTCCATTCTGGATGCACTGCGCCGCTTGGCAAACGAGACCCTGGCCGGAAAAGAGGGCGACGAATGACCGCGCTGTTGCCCCGGATTTTGCTGGTCGAGCCGCAGTTCGTGTTGCGGCGCACCATCGTCATGGTCGCGCGCGATCTCGGCATGGTGGATTTTCATGAGGCCAGCAGCGTGGGCCGCGCCCGCACGCTGCTGGCAGCGCAGGCCTATGACGGCCTGGTGCTGGATCTTCACGAGGAGCAGCAGGCCCTGGAGCTGCTCGGCGATCTGCGGCTGGGCCGGTTCGCCACGGCGCGGGATGCCCGGGTCGTGGTGCTGGCGGCCGATGCAAAGCCCGACGCCGCGACGCGCCTGCAGGCCCTGGGGGCTGCCTGCGTGCTTAACAAACCGGTGCGCATCAGCGATTTGCTCAACATGCTCGTGGCTGCACAGGCTTGTTGAACAGGGCTGGGGCGCGCTGCACCGCCGGTTGCGCAAGCATCCAGGGGCCGCCGGGGCACCGTAGCCGCCCGCGGCCCCGCCAGGGTGCTGCGCCGCAGGGATCATGTGTGCATGAAATGCTATTATTTATATAGCTATTTGCGCTTTACCCATAAGGGCTAGAGGCGTATTTGGCATTAAGTCGATCACAGATTGGTCGCGCCAATCACTTCGGGCATGTCGGTCAGGCCCTGCAGCACTTTTTCGATGCCGTCCTGCCGCAGGGTGAGCATGCCGGCCGCCAGCGCCGAGTGCCGGATGTCCGAGGCGGGGGCCCTGCGGCGGATGTGCTGGCGGATGGAATCGTCGCTGATCATCAGCTCATGGATGCCCAGCCGTCCGCGGTAACCGTGGTTCTCACACTCCTTGCAGCCTACCGCGCGCCACAGCTGTAAAGCGCCCGTGGCGTCGCCATATTGTTTGCGCCAGCGTGCCACCTGCGCAGAGCGCGCCTCGGGCGTATTGCTGGTGCCGCTGGCGAGGTATTGCGAGGCCAGGTCGTTCAGGGCTTCCTCGTCGGCCAACCGGGGCTCGCGGCAGGCGGTGCACAGGCGCCGCACCAGGCGCTGGGCAAGAATGGCCAGCAGCGAGTCCGAGAAGTTGAACGGGTCCAGCCCGATTTCGAGCAGCCGCGCAATGCTCTCGGGCGCCGAATTGGTGTGCAGTGTGGACAGCACCAGGTGCCCCGTGAGCGAGGCTTCGATGGCGATGCGCGCGGTTTCCTCGTCGCGCATTTCACCGATCATGATGACGTCCGGGTCGGCCCGCAAAAAGGTGCGCATGGCGGCGGCAAAGGTCCAGCCGATGCGGGAATTCACCTGCACCTGGCGCAGGCCGCTCTGGGTGATTTCGATGGGGTCTTCGGCTGTCCAGATCTTGCGCCCGGCGGTGTTGATGTCGCGGATGACCGAGTGCAGCGAAGTCGTCTTGCCGCAGCCCGTGGGGCCGACCACCAGCACCAGGCCGTAGCTCTTTTTCATCACACCGCGTATGGCCACCAGGTTGGCCGGGCTCAGGCCAATGGCTTCCAGTGGCAGGGGTTTGGCGCCAGCCAGCAGGCGCAGCACCACGTCTTCAAGACCGCGCGAGGTGGGCACGGTGACCACGCGCAGCTCGACGGGCGGGCCGCCGAAGCGCGAGAAGTCGATCTTCCCGTCCTGCGGCTTGCGGTGCTCGGAGATGTCCATGCTGGCCATGATCTTGATGCGGGCCACCATGGCAAACCGAAAGCGTGCGGGCAGCTCAAGGTAGGGCGTCAGTTCCCCGTCGATGCGCAGGCGCACGCGCACGTTCTGCGGGGCGGGCTCGGTTTCTATGTGGATGTCGGAAGCGCGGTGGTTGATGGCCTCGTCAATCACCGAGTTGATCAGGCGCACCAGGGTGTTGTCTGACTCGCTGATGACGTCGGTCTGCTCGGATTCGCTGTCGGGGGCCGTCGTGGTGAGGTTGACGGCGAGCTCTTGCGACGTGGCCCGCGAGGTGGGCACGGAGGGCCGGTGCGCACCTGCGCCCGGTGGCGTGCTCGCCGGGGTTTGCAGATGCACGCTGTAGGCCTTGGAGATGGCCGGCATCAGGGTGCCGGGCGCGGCCTGCAGCGGAATCAGGCGCCGCTGGGTCAGAAAGCGCAGTTCGTCGAGCAGCACGCGGTCGTAGGGGTCTGCCATCAGCAGCACCAGCGCGTCTTCGCGTGCCAGCAACGGCAGCACGGATTCGCGCTCGGCCACCGCGCGGGGCACCAGCGCCAGCGATACCGCATCGGGCGTCAGGTGGGCGGGGTTCACCATGTATTCGCCCAGCCAGCTGCCGATGACGTGCTTGAGTTGCTCTGGCGTCACCTCGCCTTGGTCCACCAGGATCTGGCCGATCTGGCGCCGGATGCCTCTTTCCTGATCGCTCTTTTGGGCCCGCAGGCTGTCGAGCAGGGCACTTTCGCTGATGATGCCGGCATGCAACAGGGCCTCCCCCAGATGGCGGGCTTTCCCTACCACCGGGTGCGGCGTGGTGACCAGTTTCCAGAGGGCGTCCGTATCCTGGGGCGTAAAGCACTGGGCAGGTGTCGGGGGGGGTGTTTCTGGCATGGGGGCGATCTGCATGAAGGTGCGGCGAAGGCAGCAAGCGCTGCGGTCAAAGCGTGAAGTCGTAGTCCACGGTGATGGGCGCGTGGTCCGAGAACTTCTCGTCCTTGTAAATATGCTCGGTGCGCGCCAGGGCCGCGAGCGCGGGGGTGGCCAGGTGGTAGTCAGTGCGACATAAAACCTGCATTTCTGATTGTCTCGCTGCGACATCTGAATGCCGGCGCGACCCATGTTTTCGTTCCCGGTACGCGGTCGTTCAGCTCGACCTCAAGGCCGCACGGAGTACCGATTCAGTCGATGGGTGATTTGTCTGGGGCCATGGTGATTCCTTCCAGTCGCTCGCAGTGCGCCACGAAGCGTTGCAGGTTGCCCGAAAGGCGCTTTTTCTGATGGTGCACCAGATAGAAGCGGCGAGTCAGGCGAGGCAACGTGGTTCGCAGAACGACCAGTCTGCCGAGTGTCACCAGGTCCTGCACCGCGCACAGCGACAGGCAAGCCAGCCCGAGGCCTTCGGCGGCCGCCTGCTTGATGGCTTCGGTGCTGCCCGGCTGCATGTCGCCGTTCAGGTGGTGAAGGTGCGGCAGCAACACGTGCTCCACGGCCTCGCGCGTGCCGGAACCCGGCTCACGGAGCAACCAGCGTGCCTGCCGCAAGGCCTTCAACGGAACGCGTGCCTGCACGCCCTCCTGCACCAGCGCATGCGTCGGTGCAGCCACGATGACCAACTCGTCCTGAAGCCATGGCGTCACTCGAAGCTCAGCCTCGTGGCAGGGCCCTTCGATCAGACCGATGTCGACCTCCAGGCGGGTCACGGCCGCAGCGATGTCGCGCGTGTTGCCGATGACGACATCCACTGCGGCACCGGGCCACGTCCTGCTGTAGCCGGCGATCAGCGCCGGCAGCACGTAATTGCCGATCGTCGTGCTGGCACCAACGCGAAGGCGCGTGACCAGCGGCGCGGTTGCAGCTCCCGTGCTGCCGAGCCCGAACTGGCTTTCGATTTCCTGCGCGCCGTCGAGCAATGACCTGGCTTGCGGCAGCAGCGCACGGCCGTTGTCGTTCAGAAGCAAGCGTTTGCCAATGCGGTCGAACAGTTGGGCACCGAGAAGGTTCTCCAGTTCGTTCAGCGCGCCGCTGGTCGCCGACTGCGAGAGCGCGACGCGCTCACCGGCGGCGGTGGTGCTGCCGGTGTCGGCCACGGCCGTGAAGATCAGAAGTTGACGCAATGTCAGGCGCATCCAAACGCTTTCGTTACCTGTTCGATGGCTAGGTTATAGCGGAAGTATCCGTTTGCCGGATAGATCGAATCGGTTCAAAGTTCGTCTATGCCTTCAGAAAACGACGCGATGGAGAAAACGATGCACACCGCCACTTCCGCAGCCCACCTGACGCACACCCCTGCAGCGATGCACCGTGTACGCCTGTTGGTTCCTGGCCTCGCACTCACGGGCGCCCTGGCTTTCGCGTCGATCCAACTGGGCAGGATCGGCTGGCTGCAGTCCAACGGCATCAGCGCGCTGACCCTGGCCATCGTGCTGGGCATGGTGGTCGGCAATACCGTCTACCCCCGCATAGGCGCCGCGGCCGGCGCTGGCGTGACCTTTTCCAAGGCCAACCTGCTGCGCCTGGGCATCATCCTGTACGGCCTGCGCCTGACCTTCCAGGACATCGGCAACGTCGGCTGGACCGGTGTCGCGATCGACGCCACGGTGCTGTGCAGCACCTTCGGGCTCGCCTGCTTCCTCGGCACCCGGGTCTTCGGGCTTGATCGCAAGACGGCCATGCTGATCGGCGCCGGCAGTTCGATCTGCGGTGCGGCGGCGGTGATGGCGGCCGAACCCGTCGTGCGCGGTCGCGCCGAGCAGGTGATGGTCGCGGTGGCCACGGTGGTGGTGTTCGGCACGCTGGCGATCTTCCTGTATCCGGTGCTGTATCACCTGGTCGCGCAATTCCGGCTGTTCGACCTGTCGCCCACCGCTTACGGCGTGTTCGCCGGCTCGACGATCCATGAGGTGGCACAGGTGGTCGCCGCCGGTCGCGCCGTCAGCGAGCAGGCGGCGAACACCGCCGTCATCGCCAAGATGGTCCGCGTGATGATGCTGGCGCCGTTCCTGATCATCCTGTCGGCTTACCTCTCCCGCTCCAGCGCCAAGGATGCCGATGCTATCGACGGCGGCGACGAAAGCAAAGCCTCGCCACGCGGCGGCATCGTGATTCCCTGGTTCGCCCTCGGTTTCGTGGCGGTCGCCGGGCTCAACTCGCTCGCGTTGCTGCCGCATGCGGTGGTGACGCAGGTAATCGACATCGACACCGTGCTGCTGGCGATGGCCATGGCCGGCCTCGGGCTGACGACGCACGTCTCGGCCATCCGCAAGGCCGGCATCAAGCCGCTGGCGCTGGCGGCCGTGCTCTTCGTCTGGCTGGTGTGCGGCGGTTTCGCCATCAACGCGGGCATCACTGCACTCCTCAACTGACAGGGCGGACCTGGAATAAATCGCCCCCGCCATTCGTCCATCCATCCAGACAACCGAAAGATCCTCATGAAACTCCGTCCTCTCGCACTTTCGCTGTGCCTCGCCGTCTCGACACTCGCCTCGATCCCTTCGACGGTCACGGCACAACCGGCGCCTGTCGCAGCGTCCGCAAGTGCGACGCAGCGCTGGACCTTCGACGGTGCCATCCACAACAACTCGCTGGCGCTCAGCCCGGACGAGGGCACGGCCGTGGTGTCGTACAGCGAACGCCCGGACGTCGTCGTCTACGACCTGAAGACCGGCAAGGTGCGCAAGGTGCTGGATGGCTTCGTGACGCCACGCAACATCGTGTTCGCGCCGTCTGGCGAGTTCTTCTATGTTTCGGACAGCAGCCTGGGCACCGTGGCGAAGATCGCCACGTCCAGCCTGAAGACGGTCAGCAGCCTGCCGGCAGGCCCCGGTGCCTTCGGCACCGTGCTGAGCAAGGACGGCGCCACGATGTACGTGAACAACCAGGCCGCCAGCACCGTCACGCGTTTCGATCTCGCAAGCGGCGAACCGCGCGCCGTCATCACCGGCTTCGCGCAGCCGCGCCAGGGCGTGCGCCTGAGTCCCGACGGATCGGCGCTGTACGTCACCAACTTCATGGGCGACAAGATCACCATCGTGAACACGGCGACGAACAAGATCGACGGCGAGATCACCGGGTTCAACAAGCTCCGCGCGATCTCAGTCACCGGCGACGGCAAGACGCTCTTCGCTGCGAACAGCGGCAGCAACACCATCGCGGTCGTCAACCTGGACAAGCGCGCCATCGAGTCGACGATTCCCGTCGGCAAGGACCCGTACGGTGCGGCGCTGTCGCCCGACGGCAGGCGCGTCTACGCCGGCAACCTGGGCGACAACTCCCTGTCCGTCATCGATGTAGCGAGCAAGAGCGTGGTCGCCACCATCACCGGATTCAAGGAGCCGCGGCAAGCCATCGTCTTCACGCGCGACGGCAAGACGGCCTATGTGCTGAACGAAGACTTGGGAATCGCCAAAGTGGACTTGGCGAGCAACCGTGTAGAGGCGACGCTGGCTGCGCCTGCGGCAAAGATGCAGAAGGCCGCGCCGTGAAGAAGCGCTCGCGGACTACCTGAAATCGCCTGCAGGACAAGCAGTCTTCGCCAAGTGGGGTTGGAAGACACCCTGAATAGCCACTGTATTTATGGGAACCTCTAAAAACCGCTGTTTTCAGCTCAACATTGGCTCAGGCGCGTTGCAATTTCCGTTTGTGCTCATTTCTTGAGCAAATTCGTCCTGTTTTGACGCGTTTTTCGCCCCTTTGCTCCCCACTCCTCACGCATTCGCCCCTTGCAGGCGCACCTTGGTCTTTGATGGCTTGTTCTTATAGAACGCATCCACCCCGTCATCGAGGAATTTGGCCAGGCGCTTCAAGTTGTAGCACGCAGCCATCATGGTCATCGCCGCCGTAGCGCGAACCTGGCCAATGGTGCGAATGAGCTTGCCGCCCATGTGACGCATCTGGGCAAAGGGGTGTTCCACCCGGGCCCGGGTCTTGGCAATGCGATTGTTGCGCCCCTTCTGGCAGTCGCTCAAAGGCTTGCTCGCCTTGGCTTTGCGCTGGATATGTTCGCGATAGCCCAGGGCGCTGAGCATTTCACTGCGCTGGGCACTGGGGTAGCCCCGGTCGGCATAGACATCGCGGTTGGTGTTGTGCTCGTCGAGCACGTCGTCAAAGTGCGTGCTGTCATGCTCGCTGGCCGTACCGGTGGTGATTTTTCGGATGAACTTGTGGCGTACATCCACGCTGATGCTCAGCTTGTAGCCGTGGTAGCCCTTGCCGTGCTTTTTGGTGTGGGTGGCGTCCAGGTCTTTTTGCCTGCGCTTGGCCTCGCTCCAGTCGCTGGGAATGTTTCCTTGGCCAAGCTGCTCTTTGTCTGCTGTGGTGAAGTGCCCGATGGGCGCAGGCACCAGCGTGGCGTCGATGATCTGCCCGCACCGCGCCAAGTAGCCATGGCGCAGCAACTGGCCGTCCAGCGCCTGAAACAGTGCCGCCGCACCATCTGCGCCCAGGCGCTGCTGGTAGTGCCAAATGGTGTTGCGATCGGGGATGTTGACACTGTCAGTGAGCAGGCAAAAGCGCTGGTAACTCATGCGGTCCAGAAGCTGATACTCGGCTTGCTCATCGCTGAGGTTGTAGAGGTGCTTTAAGACCAGAATGCGCACCATGACCTCGGTGGGGTACGGTGGACGCCCACCCTTGCTGGTATCGCCTCTGGGAAGCAATTGATCGACGACGCGCGCCAGGTGAGCAAAGTCGATGTGCCGGGTAATGATCTGCAGTGGATCGCCCAGTGTTTCTATCTTGCGCTTGCGCGCTGCATCGGCGAAGAGGTCGAACTTGATGGCGCTGCGGGCCTGGGGTGTGCTCATCGGGTGATTGTCGCGTTGGCTGGGGCGGGGTTGGTCAGGAGGCGGGGGTTTTTAGAGGTTCCCTTATCTAACAAACGGAGACAAACCATGAGATCAGGTCGCGAAGCCACACCCACCGCGCAGCACGACGCCAAGCGCGCTCCATCCCGTCGGCGCTTCGTCCAGGGCGCCGGTCTTCTCGCGCTGGGTGCGTCGCCACTCGCCGCGCTGGCGGCTGGTCGCGATACTGGCGAAGGCGTGACCTTTGCCGACGGACCGCGCCCCATGGTGACGTACCCGCAAAAACGGCCGCTGATTCGCGTTCACACCCGGCCGCCGCATCTGGAAACGCCGTTCTCAGTCTTCAACGAAGGGCCGATTACCGCCAACGACGCTTTCTTCGTGCGTTACCACCTGGCCAACATCCCGCTGGCGATCGACCCTGCTACCTACCGGCTCACCGTCAAAGGAAAGGTCAACACCCCGTTGAACCTGTCGCTGGCCGAACTGAAGGCACTGGCCGAGCCGGTGGAGGTGGTGGCGGTCAACCAGTGCTCCGGCAACAGCCGCGGGTACTCGTCGCCGCGCGTCTTCGGCGCACAGCTCGCCAATGGCGCGATGGGCAATGCCCGATGGGTCGGCGTGCCGCTGCGCAAGGTGCTCGAGAAGGCGGGTGTGGCTGCGGGTGCCCGACAGGTGACCTTCAACGGCCTCGACACGCCGGTGCTGCCCGCGACCTCGGATTTCCGCAAGGCGCTGGACATCGAACACGCGCTGCAAGATGAACCGATGCTCGCTTGGGGCATGAACGGCAAGGACCTTCCGTTCCTCAACGGCTACCCGGTCAAGCTCATCGTGCCGGGCTACTTCGGCACCTACTGGGTCAAGCACCTCTCGGAAATCGAGGTCATCGACCATGTGTTCGACGGTCACGACGCGCTGTTCATGACGACAGCCTACCGCGTGCCCGACAACGACTGCCAGTGCGTGGCACCGGGTTCCGCAGCGGCGAAGACGCGGCCGATCTCCACGCTGCCCGTGCGCAGCTTCATCACCAGCGTCCAGGCCGGTGGCATCCTGCCTTCCGCCCGCTCGATCGAACTCAAGGGAATCGCCTTCGATGCCGGCGCCGGCATCAAGACGGTGGAAGTCTCCATCGACGGCGGCCGGAGCTGGAAGGCGGCGACGCTCGGCAAGGATCTGGGGCGCTTCTCGTTTCGCGAATGGCGGGCGCCGGTGAGCTTCGCGAAGATGGGCCGAGCCGTGCTCATGGTCCGTGCGACCAACCAGAAGGGCGAAGG
The DNA here is from genome assembly GCF_003345135.1 of Acidovorax sp. BoFeN1. NCBI lineage: Bacteria > Pseudomonadati > Pseudomonadota > Betaproteobacteria > Burkholderiales > Comamonadaceae > Acidovorax > Acidovorax sp. BoFeN1. Next base: position 7,820 of record NZ_QOZT01000035.1, on the reverse strand, counting down.
CCAGCCCGCCACGGTGGACTGGAATCCGGCAGGTTACCGCCGCCATGTGGTCGAGTCCACGCCGGTCACCATCGCCTGAGGACACGCCATGAAAACCCCCACTTTTTGGTCCGTGCCGTTCTTGGCTGCTGCGTGTTGATCGCGTTCAACGCGTTGGCCGCGCCGCCCGACATCAAGCTGCAGCCCGACACGTCGAAGCTGCGCCCCTCGAAGCTGCCGGGCTACGCCATCGCGATGCAGAAATGCGCGATCTGCCATTCGGCGGACTACGTCAACTACCAGCCACCCGGCATGACGCAGACGCAGTGGACCGCCGAGATGGCCAAGATGCAGCACACCTACGGTGCGCCGATCAGTGACGACGAAGTCAAGCAGGTGGGTGCCTACCTGGCGGTCGCCTACGGGTCCGCGAAGGCCACAGACGCCAATGTGATCGCCGCCTCCACACCCGCGCCAGCGTCGCCCGCTCCGCCAACGTCACCGGGTGCTGCGGCCACGCCACCAGCCGGTGGCGCGAGTGTCAACGTCCAAGCGCTTCTTGCGAGCAACGCCTGCCTGAGTTGCCACGGCCTGACCCAGAAGATCGTCGGTCCGGGCTATCACGACGTCGCCGAGAAGTACAAGGCCGATCCGCAGGCGCAGTCAAAGCTGGAGGCCAGCATCCGTGGCGGCAGCGTCGGCAAATGGGGCAGCGTGCCGATGCCGCCTTTCGCCGCACTGAAACCCGAAGAGGTGAAAGCGCTGGCTGCGTTCGTCTTGAAGCAATAAGCACGCCCCCGATCGCTGCAGCGAAGACTCCGGCAACGACCAAAACCCCCACGAGATCCAAAAATGACTCCCACGAATCGCCGCTTTTTCATCTTCCAAGTTGCCGGCGCGGCAACCGCGCTGTCCGTCTCCGCCGCCCACGCACAGTCCGGCGGCCCGAAGCTGGCCGAGACCGATCCTCAGGCCGTGGCGCTCGGCTACAAGGAAGACACCACCAAGGTCGACGCCAAGAAATTCCCCAATCACGCGGCCAGCCAGAACTGCGCGAACTGTCAGCTGTTTCAAGGCAAGCCCAAGGAAGCGACGGGCGGCTGCCCGCTGTTCGCCGGCAAGCAGGTCGCTGCCGCGGGCTGGTGCAGCGCATGGAACAAGAAAGCGGCATGAGCAGCGGCTTCGTTCGTGCGGGCATCCTCGGGTTGCTGGTCGCAGGGAGCACGTTGACGCAGGCGGCCGACATGCACGCGCACGGTATGAAAGCCGAGGGCGTCGTGCCTCCCAGCTTCATGGCCAGCACGGCCAAGCCCTTCGATGCGCTGATGGGTGATGCCATGGCCGTAATGGACCACGACATGCGCACCGCACCCATGAACGGCCAGCCCGCGCACGACTTCATGACCATGATGATTCCCCATCACCAGGGCGCCATCGACATGGCCAAGTCGATCCTGCTCAACACGCAAGACCCGGAAGTGCGCAACCTCGCGCAGGGAATCATCACCGAGCAGGCCAACGAGATCCGGCTGATGCAGGCTTGGCTCGCACGCCACGCATCACCCGCCAAGTAGTCGCTCCAGACACGTCGAAGAAGGACCTTTCATGAATTCACTCAAACCCCTTGTCCTTGCCACGGCGCTGGCCGTTGCATCTTTCGCGGCGTCGGCAGCTTCCAATCCCGGCGACCGCGTCTACACCGCAGACCAGAACACCAACACGGTGTCGGTGATCGACCCGAACACCAACGCATTGCTCGGCCAGATCAAGCTGGGCAACCAGCGCCCCGACGTGCTGTCGCCGATCTACAAGGGCGAGATCAACGTTCACGGCCTCGGTTTCTCGCCCGACCACCGCACGCTGGTCGTCATTGCCAACGGCTCGAACTCGGTGACCTTCATCGACACGGCGACCAACAAGGTCAAGGGCGTGACTTACGTCGGCCGCTCGCCGCACGAGGCCTTCTTCACGCGCGACGGCAGGGAGGTCTGGGCCGTGGTGCGCGGAGAGAACTACATCTCGGTGATCGACGCGAAGACCTTCAAGGAAAAACGCCGGATCGAGACCGCGCCGGGCCCCGGCATGGTGCTGTTCACGCCGGACGGTGGGCGCGCCTTTGTGGTGTCGAGCTTCACGGCCGAAGTGGCCGTGGTCGACACGCGCGCGTACAAGATCGTGAAGCGTATTCCGGTCGTGAGCCCGTTCTCGCCGTTCCTGCAGTTCACGCCGGACGGCAAGGAAGTCTGGATGGGTCACAAGGACGTCGGCAAGGTCACGCGCATCGACGTGAAGTCGATGGCGGTGACCGGCGTGATCGACACCGGCTTCATCACCAACCATCTTGGCTTCGCCAAAACCGCGCGGCACGCTGGCGTACGTCGCCGTGGGTGGCGAGAACGTCGTGAAGGTCTACACGACCGATGGCGAGGCGAAGCTGCTCAACACGATCGCGACCGGCGCGCTGCCGCATGGCGTCTGGCCATCGGACGACGGCACGCGCATGTACGTCGGACTGGAGAACGGCGATGCGGTCCAGGTGATCGACACCGCCAGCGACAAAGTCATCGCGGCGGTGCCGATTGGACAGGCTCCGCAGGCGTTGGTCTACGTTTCGAACGCCGTACCGTCGGGCGCCGGCACGGACAACCTGAAGCCGCTGGCGAACGCGGCGCCGGTCAACATTCCGCTCATGCCCGATTCCGGCGACGCCAAGGGCTTCGTGGTGGCACGCAATTTCGGTGTGGTCGATGCGCTGGAACTGTTCCTCTACAAGCTCAAGCCGGAGACGGTCTACAGCATCTATGTGGGCGATCAGAAAGTGCCCGTCGCCAGCTTCAAGACCAATCCGATGGGAATGGCCGACGGCACGGCGATCGGCGAAATCCGCGAGGTCACTCGTCTGCAGTCGGAAGCCAATCCAAAAACCGCATCGATCGTGGTCATCGAAGGCGATGGGCCGATGGATCCAGCCAAGGTGGTTCTGCGCAGCCCGATGTGATCGAAGGCCCTCGCATCTTTCGTTATGTCGTGCGGCAAGACCGCGGCGGGTCGCCGAATCCTTTTCACGGCTGGTGCTCCCTCGCGGTGTGCAAGCCGCAGATTCGTCGCTCGGCACGTGTCGGCGACTGGATCGTCGGCCTGCGCAGCCGCCACAACGACCAGCTCATCTACGCGATGCGCATCGATGAAGTCATGGCGCTGGGCGACTACTGGGCGGACCCGCGCTTTGTCGCCAAGCGACCTGGCGGCGACGGCCCCCCGGACAACTTCTATCGGGCGATGGCGAACGGCTCGATGAAGCAGGTGGCCAACACGTTGCATGACGACAGCGAGGCCGCGCGAGACATTGCGGGCCTCAACGCACTGGTGTCATGGCATTTCTGGTACTTCGGCGACCAGAGCCCACCGCTGTCGACCGAACTGGTGCACTTGGTGCATTCGGGCCAGGGGTACGCGCTGCACCGGCGGCGTCGAGCGGATGACGTCGCCGTGCTGCAGCACTGGCTGGACCACTGGCCGATGGGCCGCAACGGAAATCCCGTCGATGCCTGGCCCCTCGGGCGCCAAGACTACTTGCGCACTTCGAGCTGGCTGTAGACCGCCTCCGCGACCCGCAGCATTTCGGACTTGCTGTCGCCTGAAGAGATGGCGTAGCCGAATTCCTTGTCGACCCAGTAGAAGACATTCACCGGGCCATCCTGGCCGAACTTGAAGGCCGTCTCGCGTCCGGCGTCCTCGCGAGTGACGTACAGCGTCAGACGCTCGCCCTTTGCGCCGCCGAACATGAACTGCGCCACCGGCCCCTTGTCGCCCGGCAGCAGCCGCCCGCCGATGAGCTCGTAGCCCAGGGCGCGCAGGTCGGGCGGCTTCACTTCGGTGCCCATGCGCTTGGTCAGCCAGGTGACGAGCGCCTGCTCCTGGTCGGCGCCGACCTCCACCGGACGACGCACGTCCGGGCTGTAGACCACGTGGGCCACGGCCGCGCGGTGGGCAAAACCATTGAGCGTGCCCGCCCGCGCCGCGGCCAGCGTGGCACTGCGCTGCAGTTGCCCGTCGTAGGCGCCACGGCCCCACCAGGCCGACCCGGTGCTGACGACCGCGATCGCCACGCCGGCTGCCAGGGAGCGCCACGGCCATTCCTGCCAGCCCGCCCCCGGCGCCGGCTTCAGCGGCAGGCGCAATGGCAAGGGCTCGGACAGGACCGGGTCGAGCATCTGCTTGAGCGCCAGGTTCTGGGCGCGCCAGTCGTCCACGCGCTGGCGTTCGGCCGGGTGGGCATCCAGGAAGGCATCGATCTCTACATGCCGCGCAGGGTCCAGAAGCTGATCCGCAAAAGCGTGCAGATCGGCTTCGGTCACCGGCTTGATGCCGTCGGTGGAAATGGGTTTGAGTGGGGGAGAGTCCATGTCACTTGATCCTGCGCAGGGGCGCGGCAACTTGGGCTGATGGCGCGCGGCCTTGCAGTTCCTGTCGCAGCTTGTCACGGCCGCGCGCCAGGCGGGACATCACCGTGCCGATGGGCACGCCGAGCACTGCGGCGGCTTCTGCGTAGCTTAGTTCTTCGACTGCGATGAGCAGCATCACCTCGCGTTGCTCCACAGGCAACCGCTGCAGGACACGGTCCAGATCGCGGACCTCGATGCCGTCGGACTGGCTGGCTCGTTGTGGGATTTCGGGCAGGTCGTCGCCCGCGCTGTCCTCGGGTCGGCTGCTCCTGGCGCGTACACCGTCGATGAAGTGGTTGTGCATGATGCCGAACATCCAGGCGCGGATGTCGCCGCGTTTCTGCCAAAGCGAGAACCGGCTCCACGCTCGCTCCAGCGTGTCCTGCACTAGGTCGTCGGCCCGAGCGGTATCTGCCACCAGCCCTCGCGCGTAACGGCGCAGGCTGGGAATGCAGGCGACGATCGAGGCTTCGTCCTGTGTGCGCATGGGATGAAGCGTCGTGCTCTCTGCGGTTCTGGTCGATCAGGGCTTGATGACGTGCCAGACGTTCTTGAAGTTGTCGCCGGTCATGTCGCCGGCCTTCATGTCGGACTTGTACAGGTACACCGGCTTGCCCTTGTAGGCCCATTGCTTGGTGCCGTCGTCGCGCGCGACGATGGTCATGTCGCCTTCAGGCTTCGCGTCCGCTTCTGCCATCAACGGCGGCCACAGTCCGGCGCACGGGCCGTTGCAGGCACTCTTGCCGCTGCCCGCCGTGTCGTTGTCGAAGGTGTAGAGCGTCATTCCGCTGGTGTTGACCAGCATGCCGCCGGCCGTCTTCACGGGAGCGGCCGCCTGGGCGAGGCCGGCGGATGCGGCGGCGATGGCGAGAACGAGGGTCGAGACGAGGTGCTTGTTCATGGGAGTCCTTTGAAGGAAGAGTGGAGAAGACACTGCATAGACGCACGGCGGTGGCTGTCTATTCCACTGAGTTTCAAAGTTTTTCGGTGAGTCGAGCGACCTGTCAGAGATCGAAGTCGTAGTCCACCGTGATCGGCGCGTGATCCGAAAACCTCACCGTCTTGTAGATGGAGACTTCGCGCGCCAGCGCCGCCATGCCGGCTGTCGCCAAGTGATAGTCCAGGCGCCATCCTACGTTGTTGGCATAGGCCTGGCCGCGGTTGCTCCACCAGGTGTAGGCGGTGTCGGTTGCGGTCGGTTGTAACTGACGGTAAACGTCTACCAGCCCGCCATCGGGGTCAGTTGTGTGTAACAACTTTGTCATCCAGGCGCGTTCTTCGGGCAGGAAACCGCTGTTTTTCTGGTTGCTGCGCCAGTTCTTCAGGTCAATCTGCTGGTGCGCGATGTTGATGTCGCCGCACAGGATGAACTCCCGTGCACCCTTGGTGGCCATGAGGTGCGGGTGGAAGGTGTCCAGAAAGCGGAACTTGGCCTGCTGGCGCTCTTCGCCCGAAGATCCGCTGGGGAAATAGGCGCTGATGATGGACAGCTTGCGCGCGGGTGTGTCAAAGCGCAGTTCGATGGTGCGGCCCTCGGCATCGAACTCGGGCGAGCCATAGCCGGTGATGATGTCGCTGGGTTCATGGCGCGTGTAGATGCCCACACCCGAGTAGCCTTTTTTCTCGGCGAAATGGAAATGCCCCTGCATTCCGGCAAGCTGCTCGAAGCGCGTGGCGATGTCGGCCGCCTGGGCCTTCACCTCCTGCACGCAAATACAATCCGGCCGCGTGGCTTCGATCCAGCGTTCAACGCCCTTGGTGGTGGCGGATCGGATGCCGTTGAGGTTGAGGCTGGTTAACTTGAACAAGGAATTCCCATGGTGAATGTTGGCGCGCACACCCCTGAGCAGGGCCGTCTGGCGCAGGATTTTGTCCGTTTTGCTGTCGAGGCGGGCGTGCTGCGGTTTGGGGAGTTCAAGACCAAGGCGGGGCGTCTGAGTCCCTACTTCTTCAACGCGGGCCTCTTCGACGACGGGGACAAGCTGGGCCGTCTTGCAGAATTTTATGCAAAAGCGCTGCTGGCCAGTGGTATCGAGTTCGACATGGTGTTTGGCCCGGCCTACAAGGGCATTCCCCTGGCTGCCACGGTGGCCGTGGAACTGGCGCGGCAGGGGCGCAATGTGCCTTTTGCCTACAACCGCAAAGAGGCCAAGGACCACGGCGAAGGCGGCACGCTGGTGGGCGCGCCGCTCAAGGGCCGGGTGCTCATCATTGACGACGTGATGTCGGCCGGCACTGCTGCACGCGAGTCGATTGCCATCATCCGCGCGGCCGGCGCCGTGCCACATGCCGTCGCTATAGCGCTGGACCGTCAGGAAAAAGCCACCGAGAATGGCCAAGACGTCGAGCACAGTGCCGTGCAGTATGTGCGCCAGCAACTGGGCATGCAGGTATGTGCCATTGCAACGCTGGCAGACTTATTGCTGTATCTCTCCCAAAAGGGCGGGGTGGAGATGAGCGCACACCACGAACGGGTCCTGGCCTATCGCCAGCGGTATGGAGTCAACGAAGGGTCATCCAGTTGAGCAAATGGGCGTGGATCATGGGAGTGGGGGCAATTGCCAGCCTGGTGGGGCCTTGCGCGTGGGCGCAGCAGTCCAACACTGGCAGCATCTACACCTGTGTCGATCGCCAGGGGCGGCGCCTGACGGCCGACCGTCCCATTGCTGAATGCCTGGACCGCGAACAGCGGGAACTGGGCCCCACGGGCACCGTGCGCCGCCAGATTGGCCCCTCGCTCACCGAACAGGAGCGCGCGGCGCTGGAAGTGCAGCGCCGCAAGGAGGCCGAAGAGCGTACGCGCCAGCAAGAAGAGCGCCGCCGTGAGCGGGTGCTTACGGCACGCTATCCAGACAAGGCGGCCCACGATGTAGAGCGCGCCGCCGCCATCCAGCTGCTGGACGACGTCACCGCCATTGCCGAAAAGCGCATGGCAGAACTGCAGCAGCAGCGCAAGGCGCTGGATACGGAGATGGAGTTTTACTTGCGGGATCCTGCCAAGGCCCCCATGGCACTGCGCCGCAAGATCGCCGAAAACGAGGACGGCATGGCTGAGCAACAGCGCTTCGTGGCGAATCAGGATCTGGAAAAGCGCCGCATCCACCAGCGGTTTGACGCCGAGCTGGCGCAACTGCGCAGGCTGTGGGCGACGCAGATGGCGCCCGCCGCACCCGCCTCCGAGGTATTGCTGCCAGCCGCAGCGCGCTGAAAGGCGGCACCCGCAGGCTTGTGTACCCCCTGCTTTGCCTGCCCTATTGATCTGGCCCGATCAGTAGTGTCCGGCTTATTTGATGCTGAAGGGCGGCAACGCCAGTATTGAAGCGGGTTTCAGAGGATTCATGGGTGTCCACGATTTGAATTTCGTTTAGCTCATTTGCGATGCTCGCGGGTTTCAAC